>DAMAFT010000299.1:0-5836 GCA_031995805.1 Massilia sp. | reverse complement strand
CGTCGGTCAACAGCCACGACCTGCTGCCGTTGCCGCTGGACGAGGCCAGCCTGCGCCACGTGGCGGCGCGGGTGCACCGGGTGCAGGATTTCCTGGGCCGCCCGCTGGTCCTGGAAAACCCCAGCACCTACGTGGAATTCGCGGCGTCCAGCATGCCGGAGTGGGAATTCCTCGGCCGCCTGGCCGAGCATACCGGCTGCGGCCTGCTGCTCGACGTGAACAACGTCCACGTCTCGGCCGTCAACCATGGCTTCGACGCCGAGCACTACGTGCGCAGCCTGCCGGCGCGCCACATCGTGCAGATCCACCTGGCCGGCCCGACCGACTGCGGCGGCTACCTGGTCGACACCCACGACGCGCCGGTGCCGGCCGCCGTCTGGCGCCTGTATGCGCTGGCCCAGCGCCTGACCGGCGGCGTGTCGGCCATGCTCGAATGGGATGCGAACATCCCCGCCTACCCGGACCTGCTGGCGGAACTGGACAAGGCGCGCGCCGCGCTGCGCGGCGAGTTCGCCGAGGCGCCCGCGCGCGGCCCGGCGCCGGACGGCGCCGCCGTGCTGGCCGGGCCGCCCGGCTTCCACTTCGGGCATGGGCAGGCCGCGGAGGCGCTGTCGTGACGGCGCCGCTGTACGAACTGCAGGCATGGTTCCTGGCCGCCATCATGACGCCGGGCGGCGCGGCGCGCGGCCTGGCGCTGGCCGAGGAGCGCCATGGGCTGGCCGAGCGCGAGGTGCTGCGCCCGGCCCCGGGCCTGCCGGCCTCGCGCCTGCACGTCCACGCCGATGGCTACGTGCTGCGCCTGCTCGAATGCCTGCGCGCCGACTTCCCGGTGCTGCACCGGGTGATGGGCGGCGAGCTGTTCGACTTCTTCGCGAAAGCCTATGTGTGGCGCCACCCTTCACGCTCGACCACGCTGTACGACCTGGGCGCCGGCTTCGCCGGCTTCCTGGCCGCCAGCCGGCCGGCCGCGCAGGATCCCGAGGCCGCGCGGCGCTTCGCCTTCCCGGCCGAGCTGGCGCGGCTGGAACGGGCGCTGGGCGAGGCGGCGCGGGCGCGCGGGCTCGAAGGCAGCGCATCGGCGCCGGGGCCGGGGCCGGGCATCCTGGACTGGCTGTGCAACCCGGACGCCGTGATCGCGCCGGCGCCGTGCACGCGCCTGCTCGACCTGGACTTTCCCGTGCACGCTTTCTGGCACGACGCGGTGCGCACGCCGGACGATGCCGACCTGCCGCCGCCGCCTGCGCCGGCGCCGAGCCGGCTGGCCGTGGGCCGGCTGCACTACCGCACCGCCGTGCACGTGCTCGAGTCCTGGCAATTCCAGTTCCTGCAGGCGGCGGGCCAGGGCGCGCGGGTCCACGCCTGCGCCCGGCACGCCGCCACGGCCTGCGGCCTGGCGCCGGAACGGGTGCTGGCCGATGCGCTGCTGTGGGTGCCGCTGGCGGCCGGGGCGGGGCTGGTCGCTGTCGGCTGACAAAAAAACCGCCCTTCCCCCGGAGGGAAAGGGCGGCTCGGCCGACCGGGAGGAAAAACGGTCAGAAGTGGAAGTTGGCGGTCAGGCTGGCCCAGCGCGGCGCGCCCGGCGTGTAGCGGTAGCCGCTCTTGTTGATCGCCGCGACGTATTCCTTGTCGCCCACGTTGTACACGTTCAGCTGCAGGTCGACGTGGCGGTTGATCTTGTAGGCCGCCATCAGGTCGACCACCGTATAGTCCTCGGCATAGGCCGGGGTGCCCACGGCGCCGTCGGTGCCGCGCAGCAGCTTGCCCTGGTAGCGCACACCGCCGCCGACCTTCAGGCCGAACGGGAACTGGTACGTGGTCCAGCTGGTGAAGGCGCTCTTCGGCGTGTAGGTCAGCGCGTTGCCGCCGCCGGCCGTGATCAGTCGCCCCGCCTCGATGCTGGTGTCCATGTAGGTGTAGCCGGCGTTGACCATCCACGCGCGCGTGATCTCGCCCGTCACGCTCAGCTCGATGCCCTGCACGCGCTTCTTGCCGGTCTGGTAGTACTTCAGGTCGACCGGGTCCTGCTCGACCTCGTTCTCGACGTCGGTGCGGTAGATCGCCGCGTTCAGGCCCAGCTTGCGATTCATCAGTTCCAGCTTGCCGCCGATCTCGGTCGTCTTGCTGACCTGCGGGACGAAGGTCGGGTTCGCCGCGCTGTTGGCGCTGCCGCTCAACACCAGGTTCGAGCCCGGCGGCTGCTTCGAGTTGGCCCACAGCGCATACACGCTGCTGTTCTCGGTCGGCTTGTACAGCGCCGACAGCTTGCCGCTGGCGACGTGGTCCGACAGCTCGAGGTGCAGCGGGATCTGCGTACCTACCGGCAGCGTCGGGTTGGCGGTGGCCGTCGACAGCGTGACGGAATCGTACTCGACGTCGAAGTGGTCGACGCGCGCCGAGGCGCCGAAGATCCACTTGTCGCCCAGCTTGATCGTGTCGAGCAGGTAGAACGACTGGTTGGTCGACTGGCCTTGCGTACGGGCGCCGCTGCGCACCAGGTTCAGGCCGACCGGCTGGACCGACGGGTCCGGACGGTAGAAGTTGGCCGGGGCCAGCGTGCCGCCGCCGGTGTAGCTGAAGTTCTTCTGCTTCTCGTCGGTCAGGTCGAGGCCGGCGACCAGCGTGTGGTCCAGCGCGCCGGTGGCGAATTCGCTGGTCAGCGTGGTCTGGTTGGCCAGCACGGTGTTTTCCTGGTCCTTGATGGTGCGGTTGGTGCGCGCCAGCGTCCAGGTCGACGGGTCGCCGGTCGTCACCAGGTTGGCCGCGGTACCCATGAAGGCGCTCAGCAGGTAGTCCTGCTTGGTCTTGCCGTAGCGGCTGGTGTTGCGCAGCTTCATGCGCGGGCTGAATTCGTGCTCGATGATGGCGGTGGCCATGTCGGCCTTGACCTTGTCGTAGTCGGCGGTCGAGCCGTAGAAGTTGCGCGGATCGACGCGCGCGGCCGTGTTCAGCGCCGGATCGGTCTTCGAGTCCGGGCTGGTGTAGCCCGGCAGGCCGACGGTCGGCACGCCGCCGTCCGGCGTGTTGTCCTGCTTGACGTGCAGGTAGTTCAGGTACAGGCGGGTCGGGCCGTTCAGGCCGAACGCCACCGACGGCGCCACGCCCCAGCGCTTGTCGCGCACGACGTCGCGGCCCGGGGCGCCGTTGTCCTGGTCCAGCACGTTCAGGCGGAAGGCGGTGCCGCTGGCATGGTCGATGACCTGGTTGATGTCGGCGGTGGCGCGGCGGCGGTGTTCCTCGCCGACCGTGACGCTGGCGCCGGCGGCGCTCTTCAGCGTCGGCTGCTTGGTGTTCAGGTTGATCGAGCCGGTCGGCGCGCCACGGCCCGTGTCGGTGCCGGCCGGGCCCTTCAGGACGTCGATCTGCTCGATGTTGAAGACGTCGCGCGAGATCGAGCCGATATCGCGGATGCCGTCGACATACAGGCTGCCCGAGGTGTCGAAGCCGCGCATGTAGATGGCGTCGCCGGTATTCGTGCTGCCGTTCTCGCCCAGGAAGAAGGTGCCGACGCCCGGCGTGTTGCGCAGCGCCTCGGTCAGCGTGGTCGCGCCCTGCTGCTCGAACAGCTCCTTCTTGATGACGATGACGGTCTGCGGCGTGTCGACCAGCTTCTCGGTGTACTTGGCGGACTGGGCGTGGTCGGCCTTGAAGTCGTTTTCCTTTTCGCCGCGGATGTGCACGCGGCGCAGGTTGCCCTGCTCGTCGCGGCCGTCCTTGAGTTCGGGCGCGGATGCGACGGCGGAAGCCGGCGCTGCTGCCGCTGCGGCGGCCGCGTCGTCGGCGGCATGGGCGGCCAGCGGCAGCACCAGCATCGACAGGGCGAGCTGGGCGGCGCTGGCGGGACGGCGGATCGGGGTGGAATGCTTGCGGCTCTTGATCATGGCTTTCATGGAATGGTCGATCATCCTGCTCGGAAGTGTTTTTATGAAATATTTCCTGCAACACAAAGACTTTACCAAATTTTACGCCAAAAGTAAACGCGAATCATTCTCATTTGTTTTATCGGTACTTCGCTCACGCATGGATGTTGCGCCCGCGCTACTATCAGGTACCCCCATCGCATGGCCTTCGCCCATGTTGATGAGCAACAACCCACCCTCGCCCTTACGTAACAGCGGGCAAAAATGCTACAGTCGCCCCGAGTCCAGACACAGGAGCCCCCATGTTTCGCAACCTGAGCATCAAGAACAAGCTGGTCGCCGGCTTCGGCGCGATCGTCGCGATCATCCTGTTCCTGCTCATCCTCGCCTACCAGAACTTCGCCCGGCTGTCCGAAGCCAACGGCTGGAACCGCCACACGCTCGAGGTCTTGCTGGAAATCGACCAGGTCGCGACCTCGGCGCTGCAAGTGCAGGCGTCCACGCGCGGCTACCTGATCACCGGCAACGAGACGCTGGTGGCGCCGATCCGCAGCGAATACGCCAGCGCGCGCAAGCACCTCAAGCGCGCCCAGGAGCTCACCGTCGACAACCCGGTACAGCGCCAGCGCCTGGACCGGCTCGACGCGATGATGGCGGCCTGGATGGACCAGTCGATCGCCCCGCAGATCGATGCCCGCCGCGAGGCCGGCGCGCGCGCCGCGCTGCCGAGCGAGGCCGCGGTCCTCAAGGGCACCGCCACCGTGGCCGCGATGCGCGAGCTGCTCGGCGAGATCGAAGGCGAGGAAAGCCGCCTGCTGGCGCGCCGCCAGGAAGACACGGCGGCGCTGCGCGAGTCGATGAACCTGCTCCTGACCGGCGGCGCCGTGGTGTGCGTGATGCTGGCGATCCTGATCGCCACGCTGCTGGTGCGCGCGGTCTCGCGCCCGCTGGCCAGCCTGGCCGACGCCAGCCGCCAGATCGCCGACGGCGCCCACGGCGCGCGCGCCGAGGTGATGTCGAAAGACGAAGTGGGCCAGGTGGCGCTCGAGTTCAACCGCATGGCCCAGGCCATCGAGGACAGCCAGGCCAAGGAACTGGCGGCCTCGCGCGAGCTGCGCGCCAAGGTCGATGCGCTGCTCGACACCGTGTCGAAGGCGGCGCGCGGCGACCTCACCGGCGCCATCACCGTGCGCGGCGAGGACGCGATCGGCCGCATGGGCGAAGGCCTGGAAGCGATGTTCGGCAACCTGCGCAGCCTGCTCAACAACGTCCAGCGCGCCGGCATCCAGGTGACGACGTCGGCGACCCAGATCGCCGCCTCCGCGCGCCAGCAGGAAGCCACCGGCATCGAACAGGCCCAGACCAGCGTCGAGGTGCTGTCGACCACGCGCGAGATCTCGGCCAATACCTCGCAGCTGCTGCGCACGATGGAAGAAGCCACCGAGGTGGCCGACTACACGACGAACGCCACGGCCGAGGCCCAGGACAACCTGCGGCGCATGGACGAGACCATGGGCCAGATGGTGGCGGCCACCGATTCGATCGGCGCCAAGCTGGCCGCGCTGTCCGAGAAGGCCAACAACATCACCGGCGTGCTCGTCACCATCACCAAGGTGGCCGACCAGACCAACATCCTGTCGCTGAACGCCGCCATCGAGGCGGAAAAGGCCGGCGAGGCGGGCCGCGGCTTCGCCGTGGTGGCCGCCGAGATCCGGCGCCTGGCCGACCAGACCTCGGTATCGACCTGGGACATCGAGCAGATGCTCAAGGAAATGCAGTCGGCGGTGGCGGCCAGCGTGATGGGCATGGACAAGTTTGCCGAAGAGATCCGGCGCAGCGTAGGCGAGGCAAGGCGCGTGGCCGAACAGCTGTCCGGCATGACCGACCAGGTGCGCAAGCTGGCGCCGCGCTTCGACCTGGTGCTGCAGGGGATGCAGTCGCAGGCCGTGGGCGCCTCGCAGATCACGGAAACGATGATG
>DAMAFT010000298.1:0-5836 GCA_031995805.1 Massilia sp. | reverse complement strand
CTTGACCAGGTGGCGCAGGGCGTTGTCGCCGACCAGGTGGCCGTAGGTGTCGTTGAGCTTCTTGAAATTGTCCAGGTCGAGCAGGGCGACGCACAGCGGGATGCCGCGGCGGTCGGCGCGCGCGCTCTCGCGCTCGAACACGTCGTCCAGGCCGCGGCGGTTCAGGCTGCCGGTCAGCTGGTCTTCGCGCACCAGCTCGCTCATATGCTGCAGCTGCGCTTCCAGGTCGCGGATGCGCGCCTCGGCTTCCTGCACCTCCTGGTGCGCGGCCAGCATGCGGTCGCGCGAGGCCAGCGTCTCGGCCTGCACGCTGCGCGTCTCGCGCAGCACTTCCTGCAGCACTTCGTCGAGTTCGCCGATGTTGGCCGCCTTCTGGATGCGTTCCGAGAAGCCGCCGATCTTTTGCTGGAAGTCGCCGGTCGACGCCGCCACCGAGCCGAGCCGGTCGATGAAGGTCATCATCATGTTCTTGACGGTCGAGCGCACGTCGGCGATGCCGTGGCGCAGCTGGCCCTGCTTGTAGATCACGTCCTTCAGGCTGCGCGTGGCGTCTTCCAGCGCGCGCTGGTCGAGCGGGCCGGCGATCAGGTCCTGCACCGCGACCACCTGGCCGCGCAGCCAGCTGTCGTCTTCCAGCAGCTCGCCGACGTTCTCCAGCAGCAGTTTGAAGAGGCGCAGCAGCAGCTCCTGCTGCTCGGCGAGGTCGCCGCCCTTCAGTTCGATCTGGTAGCACAATTCCTTCAGGCGCGCGGCCACGTCCTGCAGCGCCGCCTCGCCATGCGCCTGCTTGACGTCGGCGCCCAGCGCCTCGGCCTCGGCCGCCAGCTTGGGCGTGCCGCCCAGCAGGGAGGCGAGGGCATAGCCCAGCGTGCGGCCCAGCAGTTCGCGCAGCAGCTTCGGCTCGGCATCCTCGACGCCCAGCGCCAGCACCGGGTGGGTATGGCGGCGCAGGTGCTTTTCCGCCAGTTGCGTCAGCGCCCGGCCGTAGCCGTCCCAGTCGCGCTGGCGCGAGGCGCGCTGCATGCGCATGCCGAACTCGGCCAGTTCGCCCGGCGTCTCCGCCAGGCGGCCGGCAAAGCCCGCCAGCACCGTCTCGGCGCCGGCCGCGTCGACCGTCGCCGGGACAGCCGGCGCAGACGCCGGCGCGGCCGGCGGCAATCCCGCGATCTCGTTGTAGATGTCGCGGTAGGCGTCGGGCGTCGGCGCGATGCGCCGCGTGGCAAGGCGGCGGAAGGCTTCGCGGGCGATGTCCGCCGGGTTCTGGCTAACCGGCGGATGAAGGGTGCTGGACATGGCGGAACTTGCTCATTGGAATTATTCCTACCATGTTAATCAGTTTCGGGCGGTTTGATCGAGCAAAAAAACGCCGGATTACCGTTCAGTCCAGCGTTTGCAACAGTTTGCTTGCCGATCAGCTAACCGTTCAGTCGATCAGCTGGTTGCGGATCGCGTAGTGCGTCAGCTCGGCGCTGGTCTTGAGTTTCATCTTCGACAGCAGGCGCGCGCGGTATTCGCTGACCGTCTTGACCGACAACGACAGCGCGCGCGCGATCTCGCTGACGGTCTTGCCGGAGGCGATCATGGTGAGGGTCTGGTATTCGCGGTCGGACAGGGTCTCGTGGACCGGGCCGTCGTGGTCCTCGCCGACCTGGGCGGCCAGCACCTGGGCCAGCTGGGCGCTGACGTAGCGCTGGCCCGCGGCGACCTGGCGGATCGCGCCGACCAGCTCGCGCGGCGCGCTCTGCTTGGTGAGGTAGCCGGCAGCGCCGGCCTTGAGCGCGCGGATCGCGTACTGGTCCTCGCGGTGCATCGACAGCATCAGCACGGCCAGCTCCGGCTTTTCCTTCTTGATCTGCTTGAGTACCTCGATGCCGTTGCGGTCGGGCAGCGAGATGTCCAGCAACAGCAGGTTGCAGCGCGACTTGCGGAACTGCTTGACGGCATCCAGGCCCGTCTCGGCCTCGCCGACGATGGCGATGTCGCGCTGCTCGGCGAGGATCTGTTTCAGGCCTTCGCGGACGATCGCGTGGTCGTCTGCAATGAAAACGCGGATGCTGGTCTTGTCGCTCATGCTTCGGTTATCGAGGGTTGCCCTGCGGCCGCCGGGACGTTCGGCCTGATCCTGACGGCCACCATCGTGCCACCGCCGGGCGCCGGCGACAAGTCGAGGGTGCCGCCCAGGGCGCGGGCGCGTTCGCTCATGCCGCGCAGGCCGAACGATTGCGGCTTGGCGCGGTCCTGCGGGGCGATGCCGCGGCCATTATCGCAGATGGCGAGCACCAGGTGCCGGCCTTCGCGCCGCAGCGCCACCGTCACCCGGGTGGCGTGCGCGTGCTTGGCGATGTTGGTCAGCGCTTCCTGGAAGATGCGGAACAGCGCCGTGGCCTGGGGCGGCGCCAGCATCACTTCCTGGTCGCTGCTGGAAAACACGCAGGCGATGCCCATGCGCTTCTCGAATTCGCGCGCCTGCCAGTCGAGGGCGGCGACGATGCCCAGGTCGAGCATCGGCGGGCGCAGGTCGAGCGAGATGCGGTGCACGGCGTCGATGGTGCGGTCGACCAGGTCGTCCACGTACTGCGCCTTCTCGGCCAGCGCCGGATCGTCCGGCAGGCGTGCGGCCAGCATCGCCAGCGCCATCTTGATCGCCGTGAGGTTGCCGCCGAGGTCGTCGTGGATCTCGCGCGCGATGCGCGCCCGCTCCTGTTCCTTGACCTGCTCGATGTGGTCGGTCAGCTCGGCCAGGCGCGCGCGCGAGGCGCGGATCTCTTCCTGTTCCAGCTTGCTGGCCGTGATGTTGGTCATGATGCCGTCCCAGCGCACGCCGCCGTCCTCCAGCGGGAACGGGGTGGCGCGCAGGTTGATCCACTTGACGTCCTTCCAGGCGTCGACCCAGATGCGGCCTTCCCAGTTCCAGCCGGACAGGCTCGCCTGCGACGCGTCCATCGCGTCGAGGTAGTCGCCGCGGTCTTCCGGCAGCACCAGCTCCAGGAAGCGCTGCGGCGCCGCCTGCAGCTCGGCCCCGGCCAGCCCGAGCAGGGCGGCGCAGCCTTCGCTCAGGTAGGGGAAGGCGAGCGTGCCGTCGGCCTGGCGCACGAACTGGTAGACCAGGCCCGGCGTGTGGTCGACGACGGCGTCGAAGCCGGCCTGGTACTGTTCCAGCGCCACGCTGACCTCGAGTCCCAGCGCCAGGTCGTCGGCCACGGCCAGCAGCAGCGCGCGGCCGTCGCGCACGATGCGCAGGAACACCAGCTTGACCGGATAGGTGCCGCCGGCGCGCAGGTAGCGCGTGCGCAGGATGGCCTGGGCGCCGGGTGCGTGGCCCAGCTCCGCCAGCATCGCGTCCAGCGCCGCCTGTTCCAGTTCGGGCGCCAGCTCGAACAGCGTCATGGCGGCCAGGCGCGCCGGTTCGAGGCCGCTCCCCAGGCGCGCGCCGGCATTGGCATCGACGATGCGCAGGGTGGCGGCGTCGAACAGGTAGATGTCGGCGGCGGCGTCCTGCAGCTCGGGGGCGAGGACGGGTTCCTGGGCGGTGCCGGTGACGGGAACGGAAAGGCTCATGGACGGGATCTCGGTCGGTGAGGTTGAGGGAAAGGGTCAGCGCCGCCGTGCGCGCCATTGCACGACGAAGCGGCGCAGCACGCGTCCGGCGCGGCTGGCGCGGCGGCTGCCGAAGGGCGCCGCGGGACGCATCCGGCGCCGCAGTGCCCGCGCCAGGCGGCGCCAGCCCAGCCGTCCGGCGCGCAATGCCCGGCCGGCGCGCGCATAGGTGCGGCTGGCGCGCCACTGGGCCAGGCAGCGGTCCTTGGCGCGCATGAACCAGCCGTGGCAGCGCGCGAACCAGCCGAGCGCCAGCAGCGACGGCAGGGTCAGCGCGTAGATGCGCGCGACCACGGCCGCGCCGCCCAGCTTGGCGGCGACGAGGGCGGCGATGCCGGACGCCGCATGGCCCTTGGCGATGGCGAACAGCGCGAGCAGCTTGACGGGAAACAGCAGGAGGCCGGGCAGGGCGAACGCGCACAGCGCCGCCCAGGGCGGCAGGGCGCGTACCTGCCGCTCCAGCGCGGCGAGCAGGGGCCAGCGCGCCAGTGCGCGCGTCAAGCGCAGGCCGGCGTTCCAGCACCATTCCTCGAGCAGCAACGCCAGCGCCGCCAGGATCACCAGCGGGGCGAACAGGCGGCTTCGCGTAAGGACTCTAGTCATGCCCCCATGATACGGTAAATGTGAAACCCGGTTCGCAGCGTCGCGTTCGCGCCCATGGCGCTACAATGGCTGCATGAACAAGGCATTTGTAAAAGAGTCGGACAACGACGACGACGACGAGGCACTGGAACTGGCGCGGGCGATCCCCGCCGGTTCCAAGAACTACATCACCCCGGCGGGCCACAAGGCGATCAAGGACGAGCTGCTGCAGCTCATCGACGTCGATCGCCCCGAGGTCGTCAAGGTGGTGCACTGGGCCGCATCGAACGGCGACCGCTCGGAAAACGGCGACTACATCTACGGCAAGCGCCGGCTGCGCGAGATCGACCGGCGCATCCGCTTCCTGACCAAGCGCCTCGATTCCGCCTTCGTCGTCGACCCGTCGGTCCACCACGGCAACGACCAGGTGTTCTTCGGCGCCACCGTCGCCTACGTCAACAAGGCGGGCGAAGAGCACGAGGTGACCATCGTCGGCATCGACGAGCTCGATCCGCTGCGCGGGCGCATCAGCTGGGTGTCGCCGGTGGCGCGCGCGCTGACCAAGGCGCGCGAGGGCGACGTCGTCACGCTGAACACGCCGCAGGGCGTGGACGAGCTGGAGATCGTGTCGGTCTCGTATCCCGAACCCGTGGCGGACTGAGGTCATGCACCAGCCGATCGACACCGCCGGCGCGGCGGATCCCCTGGCCGCGCTGCGCGCCGCCACCGGCGAACTGCACGAACGCCTCGACGGCGGCCTGCCGATCGGCAAGCCGGACGCCACGCTGCACGACTATGCCGCCCACCTGGCGCTGCTGCGCGCCTGGCTGGAACCGCTGCACGCCTGGCAGGCCGGCCATGCCGACGGCCCGCAGGCCGACGTGCGCTTCGACGCCGCGCCGCGCCTGGCGCTGATCGCGGCCGACCTGGCCGAGCCGGGCATGGACGTCGCGGCCCCGGCGGATGCTGCGCAGCATTGGCTGGAGCATTGGCCGGCGCAGGCAAGTGCCGCCTGGCGCTGGGGCGTGGCCTACGTGGTGGAGGGATCGCAACTGGGCGGCGCCGTGCTGTACGGCCGCCTGCGCGAGCGGCTGGCCCCGCATCCGCTGCGCTACCTGCAGGGCGATCCCGCCGGCCCCGGCCCGCGCTGGCGCGCCTTCATGCTGGCGCTGCGCCTGCACGTGCGCACGCCGGCCGAGATCGCCGAGGCGTGCGCGGGAGCGTGCGCGGCGTTCGAGCGGATCCTGGCGCTGCGCGCGCCCGGCCCCTGACCCGGCGGCCCGGCAGCCGCCAGGCGTCATGCTCCCCGTTCTTCGTAGGGCACGACGATGACGGCGGAAAATCCCCCTTCGACCGGCATGCCCACCTCGAGCCAGGCGCGGTTGCCGTACATGGCCTCGAGGCGCTGGCGGATGTTGGACAGGCCGACCCCGGTGCCGCCCACGCTGGAAAAGCCGGCGCCGTCGTCGGTCACGCCCACGCGCAGCAGGGCGCCGTCGCGCACCGCCGACATGGTGATTGCGCCGTGGTCGCGGTCGGCCAGGCCGTGCTTGATCGCGTTCTCGACCAGCGAGACCAGCATGGCCGGCGGGAAGGGATGGTCGCGCAGCGTGTCGGGGACCGCGAACCGGTAGGCGAGGCGCTCGCCCATGCGCAC
>DAMAFT010000297.1:0-5848 GCA_031995805.1 Massilia sp. | reverse complement strand
GATGCCGTCGCCAAGATCGAGGGCAAGCCGCTGTTCCAGCTGCTGGCCGACCGCTACGGCAACGGCAAGCCGGACCGCAAGGTGTTCGTCTACGCCGCCGGCGGCTACTACTACCCGGGCCAGGACCATGGCAAGCTGAAGGACGAGATGCGCAGCTACATCGACCGCGGCTACACGGTGGTCAAGAAGAAGATCGGCGGCGCCTCGCTCGACGAAGACCTGCGCCGCATCGATTCGATCCTGTCGGTGCTGGGCGACGGCCAGAAGCTGGCGGTGGACGCCAACGGCCGCTTCGACCTCGACACCGCGATCCAGTACGCGAAGGCGCTGTCGCAGTACGACCTGTTCTGGTACGAGGAACCGGGCGACCCGCTCGACTTCGAGCTGCAGGCCACGCTGCGCGGCTACTACAAGAACCCGATGGCCACCGGCGAGGACCTGTTCTCGATGCAGGACGCGCGCAACCTGATCCGCTACGGCGGCATGCGCGCCGACCGCGACTGGCTGCAGTTCGATTGCGCCCTGTCGTACGGCCTGGTGGAATACCTGCGCACGCTCGACATGCTGCGCGAGCACGGCTGGTCGCCCGAACGCTGCATCCCGCACGGCGGCCACCAGATGTCGCTGAACATCGCGGCTGGCCTGGGCCTGGGCGGCAACGAATCCTACCCCGACCTGTTCCAGCCCTTCGGCGGCTTCCCGGACGGCGTGGCGGTCGACAACGGCTACATCGTGATGCCGGACCTGCCGGGCATCGGCTTCGAGGGCAAGGCGGACCTGTATGCGGTGATGCAGAAGCTGTCGGCGTAAGGCGTCGCACCACTGCCGTCGTTGCCGCGCAGGCGAACGACGGTATGCCAGGACGGCCAGCGCCCGCAGAGGCGGCGGCCGAGATCCACAGGCACGAACGATCCGCACGGAGACACCCATGCGATCCACCGTAGCCGGCAGGGCCCTCTCGAAACTCCATGTCCAGGTCCTGGCCGCCATCGTCGCCGGCATCCTGCTCGGCCACTACGCGCCGGACCTCGGCACCCAGGCCAAGCCGCTGGGCGACCTGTTCATCAAGCTGATCAAGATGCCGCTGGCGCCGATCATCTTCGCCTCGATCGTCGTCGGGGTCGCCCGCCTGAACAACATCCACAAGGCCGGCCGCGTGGGCCTGAAGGCCATGCTGTGGTTCGCGTTCGCCTCCACCTCGAGTTCCTCCGCCATATCAAGGACGAACTGCCGGTCACCCTCGGTACCGCCTCGACCGAGGCCGTGCTGCCGCAGATGCTGGTCAAGCTCGAGAAGCTGGGCATTCCCAAGCCCGTCGTCGGCCTGGTGCTGCCGACTGGCTATGCCCTGAACGCCGACGGCACCGCCATCCACTTGGCCATGGCCGCGATCTGCATTGCCCAGGCCATGCCCATCGACCTGGCGCTGTGGGAGCAGCTGCTGCTGGGGATGCTGCTGTTCACCGCCAAGGGATCGGCCGGGCCGGCCGGCGCCGGCTTCGTGGCGCGCTGGGAAGGCGCGCTCGACCTGCAGCGGGCGCGGGGCGCGGCCAGGCACCGGACCGGTCAGGGCGGGTCGAACAGCGCCCGCACCCTGGCCGCCAGCTCGTCGAGCGCGAACGGCTTGGCGAGCAGTTGGACGTCGTGGCCGAGCACGCCGTTGGTGACCAGGATGTTGCGGCTGTAGCCGGTGGTGAACAGGACTTTCAGGCGCGGGCGCCGTTGCAGGGCGGCGTCGGCCAGTTCGCGCCCGTTCATCACCGGCATCACCACGTCGGTGACCAGCAGGCCGATGCCCGGCTGCGCCTCCAGCACCTGCAGGGCGGCATGCCCGCCGTCCGCCGCGAACACGCGGTAGCCCAGGTTGGCCAGCATGTCCGCCAGCAGCACGCGCACCGAGGTCTCGTCCTCGACCACCAGGATTTCCTCGCCGGCCCGGCCGCGCGGGATGCCCGGCGCCGGCGTGCGCGCCGGCCGGTCTGCCGGCGCCAGCGCATGGCGCGGCAGGTAGGCCCGCACCACCGTGCCGCGGCCCGGTGCGGACTCGATCTGCACGTGGCCGCCCGACTGGCGCACGAAGCCGTACACCTGGCTCAGGCCCAGACCGGTGCCGCGGCCCACTTCCTTGGTCGTGAAGAACGGATCGAACGCGCGCGCCATGACGTCGTCCGACATGCCGGAGCCGGTGTCGCGGATGGCCAGCATCAGGTAGTCGCCCGGCGCCACGCCGCCGAGCGCGGCGGCGGCGCGCTCGTCCAGCACCCGGTTGGCCGTCTCGACGACGAGGCGGCCGCCCTGCTCCATCGCGTCGCGCGCGTTCACGACCAGGTTGAGGACGGTGTTCTCGAGCTGGTTGGGGTCGACGTGGATGGTCCAGGCATCGTCAGCCAGCGCGGTCTCGAAGGCGACGTCGGCGCCCAGCGAATGGCGCAGCAGTTCCGACATGCCCGCCACCAGGTCGTTGGGCGCCACCGCCACCGGCTGCAGCGGCTGCTGGCGCGAGAACGCGAGCAGGCGCTGGGTCAGCTGGGCGGCGCGGCGCACGCCGCCCTTGGCCATGCCGACGTAGTGGCGCGCGCGCTCGTCGGACGCGGTGAAGCGCCGGTCCAGCAATTCCAGCGCGTTCGAGATCACCGCCAGCATGTTGTTGAAGTCGTGCGCGATGCCGCCGGTCAGCTTGCCCACCGCTTCCATCTTCTGGGCCTGGCGCAGTGCATCCTCGGTGCGCGCGCGCTCGGCCACCTCCTCGGCGACGCGGCGCTCGAGGATGTCGTTCATGCCGCGCATCGCCACCTCGGCCCGGTGGCGCGACGTGATGTCCTGGAACAGCACGGCCACCTGGCGCCGCTCGACCGGCTCGATGCGCAGCGCCGCCAGTTCCAGGTAGCGCCCGGTGTGCTCCAGCTCGCGCTCGAAGCGCACCGGCTCGCCCGTCACCAGCACGCGCCGGTAGATCGCGACCCAGCCGTCGGCTTCCAGCGGCACCATCGCACGCACGCGCCGGCCGACCGCGTCGGGGATGCCGGTGTGCGCGGCATAGGCCGGATTGGCCATCACGTGCACGTAGTCGCTCAGCGGCCCGTGCGGCCCGTCGAGGAATTCGATCACGCAAAAACCCTCGTCGATCGATTCGAACAGCGTGCGGAACAGCCGTTCGCTCTCCTGCAGCGCCCTTTGCGTGGCGCGCCGCTCGCTCAGGTCGACCATGGCGCCGATCATGCGCACCGCTCTTCCTCTGGCATCGCGCAGCACCGTGCCGCGGTCGAAGATCTCGGCATAGCTGCCGTCGGCGCGCCGGAACCGGTATTCGCCGGACCAGGCCATGCCGCCGGCGTCGATCACCGCATGGATGGTCGCATCGACCTGGGGCCGGTCTTCCGGATGGATGTGCTCGATCCACCAGTCGGCCGAGGTCTGCTCCAGGTCGTAGCCGAACAAGGCATGCAGGGCGCGGTTCCAGACCACTTGGCCGTCGTTCAGGCGCCAGTCCCAGATGGCGTCGTTGGTGGCCAGGCGCGCGAGACGGTAGCGCTCGCCGGTCTCGCGCGCCTGCGCGTCGCGCCGGCCCGCCTCGCCGGCCTGCTCGACCAGCCGGCGCTGCGCCGTCACCTTGGCGGTGGTGTCCCAGGCCGTGCAGGACACGCCGCGCACGGCGCCGGCCTCGTCGCGCAGCGGCGCCACGGCCAGCGCGAACCAGGCTGCGCCGCCGGTCGCGGGCAGGTCGCCGCTGGTCGCGCCGGCGCCGGCCAGCGCCCGTTCGACCAGCGGGCCGACGTCGTGCCACAGCGCGGCGCACAGCGCACGCAGCGGCGCGCCCGGCGCGTGCGCCTCCGGCAGCAGGGCCGCGAACGCCGGGTTCCAGACGGCGGCCAGCCCGTCGCCCCAGGCCACGCACATCGGCAGCGCGGCGTCGGCGACCTGGGACGCCACCCAGCGCGGCGCGGCCGCAACCGGCGCAGCGGCGGGCCGGCGCGGGGATGGCGCCATGGGCGGCCGGCCGTCATCGTTGGTCGTGGACATCCTCGGTATCTGCGAATTGGACAATACCGGCCATTGTACCCGTACCCGGCAGCGCCACCGCCGCCGATGCGGCGCCCACGCCGTCTCAATGCCCGGCGCCGAGCGTCTCCAGGATGCCGACGGCGTCGGCGCCGAGGCGGGACGCCGCGCTCGGCATGCAGGTGTCCGGCGCCACCGGCTGGTACTACCGCGTGCTGGAACCGGGCGCGATCGCCGAGGGCGACCGTTTCCTGCTGGCCGGGCGGCCCTGCCCCGGCTGGCCGCTGGCGCGCCTGGTCCGGGCGCTGTTCCCGCCCGACCTGGCGGCCGCCGGCCTGTTCGACGAGTGGGCGCTGGCGGCCACGCTGGAGGCGCTGGCGCCGAACTGGAAGGCGGCGTTCACGCGCCGCCCGACGGCGCACATGCGCACCAGGAGAGACATCGTGCAATTCGCCGGATCCATCATCGCCGCCACCCTTGCCGCCACGGCCCTCGCCGCCCAGGCCCACAGCGGCGGCATCGCGACCGCCGCGTCCAGGGCCGTCAACCCGGCCTTCGACATCGTGCACACCAAGATCACGACCGACGGCAACGTCGCCACGTTCCACGTCGCCGTATCGGGCAAGGCCGGGGCCTCGCATCCGGGCAAGACCGGCAAGCTGGCCGGCAGCCGGATCTTTTCCGACGTCTGGCCGACCACGATCGATCCGTCGGTGGTGGGCTTCGACAAGGGCGCCGGCATCCTGGCGTTCGCCGTCACTGTGCATCCGGACTTCGACGACACGCCGCTGTACGACGAGAACGGCGACGGCGACCTGGCCAACGACGGCGACCTGTGGCACGCGCACTGGGTGGTGCTGCAACCGGACGACGCCTGCGGCAAGGGCGCGCTGAAGATCGTCGACATCCCCGCCGGCGCCAGGCCCAAGCTGCCGAAG
Source organism: Massilia sp. (assembly GCA_031995805.1). GTDB lineage: Bacteria > Pseudomonadota > Gammaproteobacteria > Burkholderiales > Burkholderiaceae_D > Telluria. The sequence goes on along the minus strand of DAMAFT010000297.1, from coordinate 912 downwards.
ACCTGGCCCGGCCTGCCGATCCTGGTCGACAGCCCGGCCTACGGCCCGGTCTTCAAGGGCGGGACCCTGGAAGTGCGCGTGCCCTTCGAGGACATCGGCGTGGTGAACGCGGCCGGCTTCGACGGCGTCACCGCGGCGCTGCGCATCAACGAGAGCGTGTACAACCCGCTGGTGTGCGTGGTGGACGTGTTCAAGGTCGCCTCCGGCAAGCTGACGCTGCCGGGCAAGGCAAACAGGTAAGGAACGCGGCCATGGCGCCGGCGCGCACGGTCCGCACGGGCATCGAAGCCGGCGGCGCCGACGGCCCGGCGCTCCATTTTTACGCGGCCAGCGTCGCGTTGTCGATCACGAAGCGGTACTTGACGTCGCCCTTGAGCATGCGCTCGTAGGCGGCGTTGATCTCGCTTGCTGCGATCGTCTCGATGTCGGCCACGATGCCGTGCTCGGCGCAGAAGTCCAGCATCTCCTGGGTTTCCGGGATGCCGCCGATCATCGAGCCCGCGATGGCGCGGCGCTTCATGATCAGGTTGAACACCTGCGGCGACGGGTGCGGCGTGGCCGGAGCGCCCACCAGCACCATGGTGCCGTCGCGCTTGAGCAGGTTCAGGAACGCGTCCAGGTCGTGCGGCATCGCCACCGTGTTGACGATCAGGTCCAGGCTTTGCGCCTGCGCCGCCATCGCGTCCGCGTCGCGCGACACCACCACCTCGTGCGCGCCCAACGCATGCGCGTCCTGGCGCTTCGATTCGGAAGTGGTGAAGGCGACCACGTGGGCGCCCATGGCGCGCGCCAGCTTGATGCCCATGTGGCCCAGGCCGCCGATGCCGACGATGCCGACGCGCTTGCCGGGACCCGCGTTCCAGTGGCGCAGCGGCGACCAGGTGGTGATGCCGGCGCACAGCAGCGGCGCCA
>DAMAFT010000296.1:0-5859 GCA_031995805.1 Massilia sp. | reverse complement strand
GTCCATGCGCTGCCGGATGAACAGCGCCATTTCCATTGGTGACAGTTCCACGTGGTGCAGGTTTTCCGTTACCTGCGTGTAGCTGTCCGGCGTCCTGTGCACGAAGGCGGGGATCGCCTGCAGGCCGGCGATCATCGCCGCACGGTACCGGCGTTCGCCGTAGTTGATGATGTAGCGTCCGGGCGCAGCCGGATTGGGTTTCACCGAGATCGGCTGGACCACCCCTTCGGCACGAATGCTGTCGGCGAGCTGCTGCAGCGCCGCCTCGTCGAAGTGCTTGCGCGGCTGGCCGGCATCGCGGTCGATGGCGGCCAGCGGTACCATCAGCGGCTCGCCGGCCGCAGGCTGGACCACCTCGGCCAGGCCGGTCAGGTCGAGGTTCATGATTGCGCCTCCATCCGGTCGAGCAGCATGCGGAACACGGCGCGCATCTCGATGGCCGCGTCGCGCGCGGACGACTTGGTGCGGCCGTCCGTCTCGCTCTTCAGGCGCCAGACCGGCGTCCTGGCCGCCGACGCTTCGCGGTACGCCGAGCGGTCCGCGATGTAGGCGGGGAAGATGTGCTGCGGATACTTTCCGAGCAGGGCCTTGAGGCTTTTCACCTGTGCCGGCTGGCGCGAGTCGTATTCGTTCGGCAGGATGCCCAGGTTGACCAGCGCCGGATTCCAGCTGTTCCTGATTGAGGCGACGCGCTTGAGCACCTCGACCGACACGTCGATGCTGTCCTGGTCGATCTTCGTCGGGATCACCGCGAAGTCGCTGACGAAGAGGAGGGCGTTGGCGATGCGGCTGTTCGACCCGGCCGAATCGATCACGAGATAGTCGAAGCGTGGCGCCAGTTCCGCGATGCGCATCCGCAGGTTCGCCACGAGCTGCGCGTCGCTGGCGGTGGCACGCTCCACGGCACGCAGGCTCTCCTTGTCCGCCTGGAGGACCGTGATCGCGCCCGGCGCATCCGGCAGCACCACCGGCACGTCGCCGAACAAGTGGCTGGCGCCTGCCCCCTGCTGCACGTACTCGCTCATCACGCGACTGTAGTTGCCCTGTTCGTCGCCATCGACGCCGAGCACGCGCTTGCCCTGTTCGGCAAGGTAGTGGGTGAAGTTGAACGCGGTGTTGGTCTTGCCGACGCCGCCCTTCTGGTTGGCCGGGATGAATGTCTTCACTTTTTCGCCTTTAGATTTTCACGTGCGTTACGTTCCATCTCCCTGACGAGTTGCGCCATCTCCGGAGGCAGGACCACGCTGACGCTGACCCAACCATCCGGCCTTGCGCCGTGCGTGATGTGGCATTCCCAGGCGCTGCGCACCATCGAACTCACCGCCACTGCCGATACCTCCAGTTCCGCTGCCACGTCCTTCTGCTGGCGGCCTTCCACCAGGATGGCCCTGATCGCTTCCACGTTCCGGTCCTTCATGCGCGCCAGGTGCGGGCGGATGGCTTCGAACTCCTCCGTGGTCAGCCTCTTGTTTTTCCTCATACACACCTTTCTGTGGCAGGAGAGGCGCTGATCCATGACGCCCAAGTGTACTTAAATAAGGTGTTAATTAAACACCTGATTGAATGATACTCATCAAGGGTAAGCGCGAAGACTTAGCCTATCGTCAGGGCCATGTCACCGCAAGGAGCCAACCATGAGTTTGCTTCCAAGATCGTTGATTTTCTGCGCAATATCAGTATGTCCATTAGCAGAGGGTAACGAACCGTATCCCGTTGTCGACAAGGCCGCCCAGCAGGCGCGCGACGTCGACCGCCGCGCCATCCTCGAGACCGAACTGGCGGCCGAGGAGCAGGCATTCGAGCTGGTACGCGAAGCGCTCGCGCAGGCACCGAGCGAACGCACGCGTGCCGACCTTCACCGTCACGAGGAAAACCTGAAGGCGCTGCGGCGGGAACTGGCGCGCCTGCGGGAAGACACGCCTGTCCGCGTGAACGCACGCAAGGCGTCGCCCGGCGACGCCATCGTTTCCCAAGACGGGCGTCAATCCGCCCCGGCGCCGTTCTGGGATGTCTACCGGCGCAGCGCGCCGCCTGCCGACTTTCAACCACCACCTGCAAAGGAACTGCCATGAAAACAGCTCGTACGCTGCAGCTCGTCCTGCTGGGCGCCGTCGTCGCCTGCAGCCTGATCCCGGAACTGGCGCTCGCCGCGCCGCCGTTCGCCAACTCGGGAACGCAATTGAAGACGGACTTGATCCAGACGCTCACGCCCTTCGCGGGCATCGCGGTGCTCGTCGTCGGGGTGCTGTGCCTGATGGGGCGCGTGAACTGGGGCTGGTTCATCGGCGGCATGGTCGGCGTCGCCATGATGTTCGGCAGCGACCAGATCGTCGCATGGTTCCGCACCCTGATGGGAGTCTGAGATGGACGACGACGGCATCAAGATCGATCCGCTTGCCGTCGGCCTGACCCGACCGGCGATGAAGTGGGGCGTCCCGTATCCGGCGCTGATGCTTAACCTCATCGCCTCGGTCGAGGCCCTGGTCTGGACCAGGAGCCTGCTGTGGATGCTCATCTGCGTTCCATTGCATGGCATCTGCTACGTGGTCTGCCTGAAGGACCCGCGCGCCTTCGAACTGCTCCTTCTGTGGCTGCGCACCAAGGCGAACTGCATGGTCGCCACGCTCGGCTACTGGACCGCTTCGTCATACAGCCCGCTGGAGGGGAGCGGGCGCGTCAACTTTATCCAACGCTGGCGCGCGCAGTCGCGCCTGAAACGGGAGGACAAGCATGCCGAATCCTGAAAGAAAGGGAGGGCGCCGCGCCGTCGCGGCCCGGCGCGACCTGCCACAGTCGCGCAATATTCCCTACGATTTCCACCTCACGCCGGACGTGGTGCTGACCGGCGACGGCGACTACGTCTGCGTGCTGCGACTGGGCGGGGCGGCGTTCGAGTGCGCCTCCAACGAGCAGTTGAACAGCCGGCACGACCGCCTGAACCGGATCATCCTGGGCCTTGCCGATCCGCGCATCACGCTGTGGCAGCACATCGTCCGGCGCGAGGAAAGCCAGTACCCGGATGGCAGCTATGCGCCGGGGTACGCGCACGACCTCAACGAACGCTATGCGGAGAAGATCGGGAACGAATGGCTGATGGCGAACGAGCTGTACCTGACCGTCGTCTTCCGTCCCAACCCGTGGTGGACCGGCGGAAGCCTGGGCAGGCTGTTCTTCGCCCGCACGCCCGATGCCATCGAGGAGGAACGTCGCGAGAACGTCGCGGAGCTGGACGGGATCGTCGACGGCCTTGTCGCGGCATTGCGCCACTACGACGCGGAGCGGCTGGCGCTGTACGAGCGCGGCGGCGTATGGTTCTCCGAACCCGCCGAGTTCTTCGGCTACCTGGTCAACGGCACGTGGGAGCGGGTCGCGATGGCGCCCTGCCGGCTGCGCGCCCTGGTCGGCACGGCGCGACCGCTGTTCGGCGCCGAGACCATCGAGATCCGGAAAGCGGGAACGACGAGTTTCGCAGCGATGCTGGGCATCAACGGCTATCCGGCCGAGACGCATCCGTTGTTCCTGGAAAGCCTGCTGACCCTGCCGTGCGAGCTGGTGGTCACCCAGTCCTTCACGTTCTCCCGCAAGGATGCCGCGCTGGAGACCATGCGTACGGCCGGGACCCGGATGGAGAACGCGGGCGACGCGGCTGTCTCGCAGCGCGAGGAACTGCCCGACGCGGCGGACGACCTCGCGTCGCGCCGCACGGCCATGGGCGCCCACCACTACAGCGTGCAGGTCAAGGGCGCGACGCTGCGTGAACTGAACCAGAACGTCGACAGGGTGCGGGCCGTGCTGACGGAAGCCGGCATCGTGACGGCGCGCGAGGACCTCGCCTGCGAGGCCGCGTACTGGGCGCAACTGCCGGGGAATCACCGCTACCGCCCGCGCTTGTCGTTGGTCAGCAGCCGCAACGCCTGCGGATTCATGCCGCTGCATAATTTCCCGCTCGGGCGGCGCAGCGGCAACCACTGGGGCGATGCCGTCACCATGCTGGTGACGGCGGCGGGCACGCCGCATTACCTGAACCTGCACGCGGCCGACCCGAAAGCGCCGAACGGCGGCGGCAAGAAGGACGTCGGCCACTCGATGTTCCTCGGTCCGACCGGTTCTGGCAAGACCGCGACGGCCATGTTCGTGCTGGCCATGATGCAGAAGTTCGGCATGACCTCGGTCCTGTTCTCGAAGGACCGCGATACCGAGATCGCCGTGCGCCGCCTGCAGGGGAGGGTCTACCGGATCGAGTCGGGCGTCCCGACGGGGTGGAATCCGTTCGGCCTGGATGCGGAGGAAACCGGGACCCTGCCTTACCTGCGGCGCCTGGTGCGCAGGCTGGTGTCGCGGCCGATGCTGACGGAGGACGGCATCGAGGTCGACACGAAGCCGCTGACGGTGTCGGAGGAAAAGGAACTGGACTACGCGATCGACGCGGTGATGCGCCTGGCGTACGAGAACCGGCGGCTCGGACGGGTGCTCGACTACCTGCCGAAAGGGGCGGAAAGCGTGTACGAGCGCCTGCACAAGTGGTGCCACGCGCGCGAGCCGGGCCGCAAGGACGGCACGCTTGCCTGGGTCTTCGACAACCCGCTCGACACGCTCGCGTCCAGCCTCGGGGAGGCCAGGATCACCGCGTTCGACGTCACCCCGTTCCTCGACGATCCGGAATTGCGCACGCCGATCAACATGTACCTGTTCTACCTGACGAGCCGGCTGATCGACGGGCGCCGGCTGTCCGTGTGGATCTCGGAATTCTGGAAGGCGCTGGGTGACGCCAGGTTCGCCGCCTTCTGCGACGACATGCTGCGCACGCTGCGGAAGATGAACGGCTTCGTCGCGCTGGACTCGAACTCGCCCGGCGACGCCATCAACCACAAGATCAGCCGCACGCTCGTCGAGCAGGTCGCGACCCTGTTCCTGTTCCCGAACCCGGGTGCCCGCAAGAAGGACTACGTGGACGGCCTGGGCCTGTCGGAACGGGAATTCGAGATCGTCAAGACCGAGATCCCGGAAGGAAGCGGCATGTTCCTGCTCAAGCAGGGACACCACGCCGTCGTCCTGCGGCTGCCGCTCGACGGCATGGAGGAGGACCTCGCCGTGCTGTCCGCACGCACGTCGAATCTCCACCTGATGGACCGCCTGATGGAACAGTACGGAGAGGACGTCGACGCGTGGTATCCGCATTTCATCAACGAAAGGAGGACTGCATGAAAACGAGGAACCTTTTGATCGCGGTCATGCTGGCTGGCGGAGCGATTCCCGCGCACGCCCAGCTGGCCGTGATAGACCCGGCCGCCATCGCGGAGGCGGTCAAGCAGGTGCGCGCATGGGAACAGCAGTACATGCAGATGCGCACGCAGATCGATTCGATGACTGGCGACCGCGGCATGGCCAGCCTGCTGCCGGCGGCCGCGCGCGTGCTGCCGCCCGACTGGACGCGGTCGATGACCCAGCTGTCGGCGCTGGCGCAGGAGATCCGCTCGGCGCAGGCCGTCCTGACACCCAGCCAGGCAGCGAGCCTGCCGCCGGCGCTGCAATCCTTCCTGGCCCAGTCGCAGAACTTGTCCGCCGCCACCCAGGCGATGGCACAGGCGGCCTACAACGACGCCAGCGTGCGCGAGCAGCGCCTGCGCACGCTGACGGCGGCGCTGGCGGCCACGAACGACCCGAAGGCCGCCTACGACCTCGCCAACGCCATCGCCATCGAGCACGCCGCGCTGGTCAAGGACCAGAACCAGCTGACGGCGGCGGCGAACGGCGCGGCCGCGCAGGGCGAGGCGCAGCGGCTGATGACCAACCAGATGCGCGCCGCCTCGTCCGGTCAGGGGAATTTCCCCAGGATCGACACCAGCATCCCCTGAAACC
>DAMAFT010000295.1:0-5867 GCA_031995805.1 Massilia sp. | reverse complement strand
AAACCGCCACGCACAGGGCGCCATGGATGAAGTACTCGAGCGGCGTGTCGACCTCGGCGCGGATCTTGCGGATCTGCTCGACGGTCAGTTCGCGCGCCAGCACCAGTTGCGAGAAGCCGACCTGGCCCAGGAACTTCGCCTTTTCCGCCGTGCGGATGTCGCACTGGGTACTGGCGTGCAACTGGATCGGCGGCAGGTCCATTTCCAGCAGGCCCATGTCCTGGATGATCAGCGCATCGACGCCAGCCTCGTGCAACTGCCAGATCTGCCGGCGCGCCGTCTCCAGCTCGGCGTCGTGGAGGATCGTATTCATCGTCACGAAGATCCGCGCGCGGTAGCGGTGCGCGAACTCGACCAGGGAGCCGATGTCTTCCAGCGTATTGCTGGCGTTGTGGCGCGCCCCGAAGGCCGGGCCCCCGATATAGACCGCGTCGGCGCCGTGCAGGATCGCCTCGCGGCCGATCTCGGCGGTTTTGGCGGGAGACAGCAATTCGAGCTCGTGGGGGAGGAGGGACATGGCGAGGTTTCCTGGCAAACGAAGGCGGAAATTATAGCCATATCAATGGTTTATGTCACCGAGGCCGGCAGACGCGGGTGCCGGTGTCGAATGGCATTGCAGCAATAATTTCCTTTGGTTATTATAGGAAGGAAAATCTTGCTGATTTACTAGTGCGTCCACAGCCATTATTTCGGACGCAATCAAAAGATTCCCTTCAATAGTTGCGTTCGCAATGAGATGGCCTCAAGGCCGGTCCGGTACATTCGTTCCCGTTTAGTAAAACGTTTAACCGATGGGCGGTTCGTGCATGCGCCCTGCCTGGCCGGAGTGGAATCGTGACGCGCCACGATAAACGGGCGCTCCCCGCCGCCGGCCTCGCTGCCGGTTTTCGCCCGCCCTGATGGACGCCCTTGTCCGACCGGCCACGAATGTGGCGCCGACAAAACACCTGGAAACGTCTCCAGCCTGAAGTTGTCTCCTATATGCATCAAATCGGTGCAAGCCGCTGGGCGGGGCAAATTCCCTGTGTTACTCTGCGGCAAAATATTCCTGATGCATTTGTACGAATGTCGTTCAAACCAGCCCTCCCCATGCCGCGCGGACTGGCCGGCTACATGGCCCTCGCGTTCTCCCTGTTGTCGATCGTGCTGACCTTCGTCATCGTGAAGGTGGTCGAGCACAAGGCGACGCATCACGTCGAGGAAACCATCGGCCGCAGCCTGGCCGAGATCGCCCTGCAGACGTCCGACAAGCTCGACCGCGGGATGTACGAGCGTTTCCGCGAAGTGGCGCTGCTGGCCCGGCGCAGCGAGATCGGCGACGACAGCCGTCCGCTCGAGGCGCGCCGCGCCATGCTGACGGACGTGCTCGACAGCTACCGCTACTACGGCTGGCTGGGCCTGGCCGGCATGGACGGCAAGGTCAAGGTGGCCGCCCGCGGCATGCTGGAAGGCGCCGACGTCTCGCATCGCCCCTGGTTCGGCCAGGCGATGCGCGGCCGCCATGTCGGCGATGTCCACGAAGCATTGCTTCTTGCCAAGCTCTTGCAGGAAGAGGGCAGCGAGCCGATGCGCTTCGTCGATGTCGCCTTCCCGTACCGCGGTCCGGACGGCCGCCCGGCCGGCGTGCTCGGCGCCCACCTGTCGTGGGCCTGGGCGCGCGACGTGCAGGAGTCGATCATCGCCCCGCTCGAGGCGAGTCGCCAGGTCGAGGCGATGATCGTCAGCGCCACCGGCGTCGTGCTGCTCGGCCCGCACGACCTGCAGGGCAAGCGGCTGCCCGCCGTGCTGCTGGCGATCGCTGGTCCCGGCCGTCCGACCTGGCGCCAGCAGGCCTGGCCCGGCGGCACGAAATATCTCGTCGGCATTGCCCGCTCGAAGGGCTACAACGACTATCCGGGCCTGGGCTGGACCGTGGTGGTGCGCCAGAAAGTCGACAACGCCTTCGTCCCGATCGTCCTGCTGCGCCAGTATGCGCTCGCCAGCGGCATCGCCCTGGCGCTGCTGTTCTCGGTGGCGGGCGCCTTCCTGGCGCGCTGGATCACCGGTCCGCTCAAGCGCCTGGCGCGCTCGGCGCACGACTTGCGCGCGGGCGGCACCCGTCCGATCGAGGGCGGCGCCAGCAGCTACGAGGAAGTGCGCGACCTGGCCGCCTCGCTCAACGGCCTGGTGTGCGACCTGGTGCGCCAGCGCGTCGAGCTCGAGCAACTGAACACGACGCTGGAGCGCCGCGTGGACGCCCGGACCAACGAGCTGGCCGAGGCGCTGGCCCAGGTGCAGGCGAACGAGCAGCGCATCCGCACGATCATCGATACCGCCCAGGACGCCTTCATCGGCGTCGACCTGGACGGCCGCATCATCGACTGGAATACCCAGGCGCGCGCCATGTTCGGCTGGACCCGCGGGGAGGCGCTGGGCAAGCCGGTGGCGCTGACCGTGCCCGAGCGCTTCCGCGCCAGCGTCGAGAAGTCGCTGGTGCGCTTCCGCGACAGTGGCCAACTCGGCCTGCTGGGCCAGCGCGTGGAGCGCCTGGTAAGCGACCGCAACGGCAACGAGATCCCGATCGAGATGACCCTCGGCCTGGTCGCCAGCGGCAACCGTCCGTTCTTCAGTATCTTCCTGCACGACATTTCGTTGAGGAAAAAAGTCGAACAGATGAAGAACGAGTTCATCGCCACCGCCTCGCACGAGCTGCGCACGCCGTTGACGTCCATGCGGGTGTCGCTGTCGCTGCTGGCCCAGGGCACCGTGGCCGTGCTGGAACCGGAAGCGCAGGAGCTGGCCGACATCGCGCACCGCCATTGCGAGCGCCTGGTGCGGCTCGTCGACGACATGCTGGACATCCAGAAGATCGAGGCGGGCGGCCTGCAGCTGAACAGGCGCCGCGAGAATGTCGTGGCGCTGGCCGAAGAAGCGATCGCGGCCATGCGCGGCTTCGCCGGGGAACGCCGCATCGCCCTCGACTGCGAATGCGCGGCCGCTGCGTCAGGCCATGGCGGCCTGGAGGCCGACGTCGACCGCGACCGCCTGCTGCAGGTGCTGACGAACCTGCTGTCCAACGCCATCAAGTTCGCGCCGGAAGGCAGCCGCGTCGCCGTGCGCGTGGGCTGCCATGGCGGCGGCGTCCGCCTGTCCGTGGTCGACTGCGGCAGCGGCATCCCGGAAAGTTTCCGGGACCGCATCTTCCAGCGCTTCGCCCAGGCCGGCGGCGCCTGCGGCAGCGGCCTCGGCTTGTCGATCTGCAAGGGCATCGTCGAGGAACACGGCGGCAGCATCTCGTTCACCAGCGCCGAGGGCCGCGGCACCAGTTTCCACGTCGACCTGCCGGGCGATGCGGCGGCCGGGGGCACGGCCGCTGCGGTCGGGTGCGCGCCCCGTGCGCAGCAGACCCCGGCATGACGCGAACGCGTGGTGCGCACGGGGTGCCTGCGCCGGCCGCGCGCACCCTCAGAGGACGCGTGAAGCGGTAACGGCGGCGCCGGCGTCATGCGCCGGCGGCGCCGCCGCGTTCGCGCCGCCGCCAGGCGACCGGCGCCAGCCCGTGCCTTTCCTTGAATGCCGTTGAAAAATTGCGCGCATTCTGGAAGCCCACCAGCCGGGCGATGTCGTTGACGTCCATTTCCGTTTCTCGCAGCAATTGTTCGGCGCGCAGGTGGCGCCGTTCGCGCACGTAGTCGAACACGCTGCTGCCGAGCCGCGCGCGGAACAGCGCGTTCAGGCGTTCGCGATAGGTGCCGGCCGCGCGCGCGATGTCGGCAAGGGCCGGCAGGTTGGCCAGGTTGGCGTCGATCAGGCGCCGCGCCGCCGTCACGACGAGTTCGTCCAGGTCGCCCGGCTGCGTGGGCGGCGGCGCCGGCGTCGGCACGGGGCCGGCCGGGGCGGGGCGGGGCACGAGGCCCAGGTGCACGCGTATGCGCGCCAGCAGCTCGTCGTCGTCCCAGGGGGCGCTCAGGAAGTCGACGGCGCCCAGCGTCAGGCCGACCACCCGTTCGCGCGGGCCCGCGCCGGCACCGACCAGGATCAGGGGAGTCGCCGCCGTGGCGGGGTCGGCCTTCAGCAGGCGGCAGCAGGCATAGCCGTCCATGTCCGGCAACCGGGTATTGGCCACGATCAGGTGTGGCTCGTCGAGGGCGGCCAGGCGCACGCCCTGGACCCCGCCGGCCGCCCCGGTGACGCCGTAGCCGGCCCGTCGCAACAGGCCGGCCAGGTGCATGCGCGCCGGTTCGTCCGGGTCGATCAAGAGCAGGCGGGTCGCGTGGCGGAGCTGGGGCATGGGCGCTGGATGACACTCTGGCGTTGTCGGTGTGCTGCAATCTTAGCGGTTTTTGCGAGATTTCTCATCTGCAAGATGTTTGATCTCGTCAATCAGATGTTTCATATTTGCAGTATTTTCCGGATTTTGCGATAGTTGATTCACGGCAATACACCAGCGCAAATTCATAAGGAGAATCAACATGTTGAAATCGAAGTCGACACTGGCAGTCCTGGGCATGATCGGTGCAATGGTCGCTCCCTTCAGCGCGCACGCGGGCAGCAAGATCGCGACCTTCGACGTCAGCATGAAGATCGTGGCGGACTGCACGATCGGCGCCAACAGCATGGACTTCGGCCAGAACCAGGGCGTGATCACCGCTGCCGTGTCGGCCAACTCCACCATCAACGTCACCTGCACCAATACCACCCCGTACAACGTCGGCCTGAACGCCGGCACCGGCACCGGTTCGAGCGGCACTACCCGCTACATGGCCGGCAGCGGCGCCAACACCGGCACCGTCAAGTTCAACCTGTACCAGGCTCCGGGCGCAGCCCTGTGGGGCAATACCCAGGGCACCGACACGGTCTCGGGCGTCGGCAACGGCAACGCGCAGACGCTGACGGTGTACGGTGAAATCCCGGTCCAGGCCACGCCGGCCCCGGACAGCTACAAGTCGACCGTCACCGCCACCATCTCGTTCTGATGCCAGCCACCGTGCGCCATGTCCTGCGCTTGCAGGGCGCCGCCGCGATGGCGGCGCTGCTGTCCTCGGCCCTCCCGGCCGCGGCCGCCAACCTGCAGATCTCGCCCGTCTCGATCGCCTTCCAGCCGGCCCAGGCCGCCGCCGGCATCAACCTGCAGAACTTCGGCGACACGCCGCTGTACGGCCAGGTGCGCGTGTATGCCTGGGACCAGCAGGACGGCGTCGACGTCCTGACCCCGACCACCGAGGTCGTCGCCAGCCCGCCGATCATCGAGGTGGCCGCCAACAGCACCCAGACGATCCGCCTGGTCCGCCGTGCCGGCGCCGGCGCGGACGGCGGCGCCGAGCGCAGCTACCGCATCCTGATCGACGAGATCCCGCGCGGCGACGCCGCCAGCGGCGTGGCGATCCGCCTGCAATACTCGGTGCCCGTGTTCGTCGCCCCGGCCGTCGGCAGTGGGGCGGCCCCGGCGCTGGCCTGGACGCTGGTGCGCAAGGACGGCGGCGTCGTGCTGCGCGCCACCAATAGCGGCACGCTGCACGCCCAGCTGGGCGCGACCCGGGTGCGTACCGCGTCCGGCCAGGACATCGAGCTCAGCAAGGGCCTGCTCGGCTATGCGCTGGCCGGCCGCGCGCGCGAATGGCAACTGGGCGAGGACAAGGCCGCCGCCCTGCGGGGCGAGGCGGGGGTCGTCACTACCGTGAACACGCGCGAGCAGACCTTCCCGCTGGCGCCGGCCGGCAACTGATCCCGTCCGGGCGATGCGACTGCGGACCGGAGCGCGCAAGAGAGCGAGGCCAGGCCTGCTGGCTGTCTTGCTGGCGGTATCCTGCTGCGCCCAAGGCGCGGCGGGGCCGGCCGCGCCCGCCGCCGATGCCGCCATCGCCGCCCCCGATGCGATTCCCCAGCCG
>DAMAFT010000294.1:0-5868 GCA_031995805.1 Massilia sp. | reverse complement strand
CAGCGTGCAGATCACGGTGGCCGAGGAAGTGGGCGTCGGCAGCCGCGCCGGCTTCTACGACGGCACCGGCGCCATGCGCGACATGGTCCAGAACCACCTGCTGCAACTGCTGTGCATCGTCGCGATGGAGCCGCCGACCTCGCTGGCGCCGGATGCGGTGCGCGACGAGAAACTGAAGGTGCTGCGCTCGCTGCGCCGCATGACGCTGGCCGACATCGCGCGCGACACCGTGCGCGGCCAGTACCGCCACGGCGCCAGCGGCAGCCAGGAAGTGCCGGGTTACCTCGAAGAAAAGAACGTGCCGGAAGGCAGCAAGACCGAGACCTTCGTCGCCCTGCGCGCCTTCATCGACACCTGGCGCTGGTCGAAGGTGCCGTTCTACCTGCGCACCGGCAAGCGCATGCAGCGCCGTTCGTCGAAGATCGTGGTGGAATTCGCCAATCCGCCGTTCCCGCTGTTCGCCGACACGTCGGGCGGCATCGCCAACCGCCTCGTCATCGAACTGCAGCCGGAAGAAGCGATCAAGCTGCAGATCATGGCCAAGCAGCCGGGCAGCGGCATGCAGATGCAGCAGGTGGCGCTGAACCTTGACCTGCAGTCGGCGTTCCAGCAGCGTCGCGCCGAAGCCTACGAACGCTTGCTGGTGGACGTCGTGCGCGGCCGCCTGACGCACTTCATGCGCCGCGACGAACTGGAAGCCGCCTGGGAATGGGCCGATCCGATCATCGAGGGCTGGAAGACGCTGGACGAGAAGCCGCACGCCTACGCGGCCGGTTCCTGGGGTCCGGCGGAATCGTTCGCGCTGCTGGCACGCGACGGGTTCGGCTGGTTCGAGTAAGCCGCCGGCGGCGGGCGCGCCGTTCAGCGCCCGTCGCCGTCGTCCTCGGTCTCCTGGCGCGCCTCGCTGACCCATTCGAGCCAGCCGCAGCGCGGACAGCGGCTGCACAGGAGGGCGCCGAAGAAGGTGGCGCAGCCGATCAGCAGCAGCGTCGCCTGCAGGGCGATGTCGGATTCGAAGCCATGGAACAGGTTGGGCATGATGCCTCCTCTCGCGTGCGGCCGCGCGGCCATGGCTTTACTATAGTCCGGCGCGGCGGCGCACGCCAGTGCGCCACGTTGCGCGCCGCAGCAAATCGATCGCCTACGCGGCCAGCGCCTCCACCTTCTGCACCGGCACGAGCAGGCGCGAGCGCTCCAGCAGTCCGCGGAAATGCGTCACCAGCGGACGCTGCGCCACCCGGTGCCATGCCACCCACAGCGCGGCGCGGTAGTCGAGCCAGGGCACCTCGCGCGGCACCAGGCCGTCCGGCGCCTGCTGGCGCAGGCTGCGCTGTACCAGGGTCACGCCCGGGCCGGCGGCCACCAGGCCCAGCGCGGCCAGCGGCTCGCGGGCCTCGACCGCGATGTTCGGCACGAAACCCGCTTCCGGGCAGGCAGCCATGACATCGTCGCGCCTGCGCACCCCTTCCTTGTGCGCCACCCCGATCCACTTCTGCGCGGCCAGGTCGGCGGGGGTCAAGGCCTGCGCGCCGGCCAGCGGATGGCCGGCCGGCAGCGCCAGCAGCATCGGGTCGCTCAGGACCTGGCGCGACACCAGCCCGGGATTGTCGTCCGGGATCGGCACGCAGTGGTGCCGGCCGCGCTGGCGCAGGGCGTCGAGATCGTCATCGGCGGTCCCTGCAGTTCCGGCATCCTGGCCGGCGGCACGCACGTCGAATACCAGCCGGCATCGGATGCAATCCCGGCCAGGGTGGCGCGCCTGCAGGAACCCGCGGCGCGCCACGGGGTCGGCATCAAGCCCGCCGCGCTGCAGTTCGCGCTGGCCAATCGGGCGGTGGCGGCGGTGATCCCCGGCGCCAGCCAGCCGGGGCGCATCGCCGAGGACCAGCAGGCGCTGGCCCAGGCGATCCCGGCGGATTTCTGGCGCGAACTGCGCGAGCAAGGCCTGGTCAGCCCGGCGGCGCCGCCCCCGGCCGACGCTTGGACAGGACCGGCGCGGCGGCATTTAATCGCTCTCAAACAATCCGGCCATCGCAACGGAACACGCTTGGAAGCGGCGCGCGCCTGGCGTAGAGTCCCGTATCCCCGACTCACACGAGAACGCCATGGACGCAAGCCAATGGACCACCCTGTCCCCGCTCGGGGTGCAGGCACTCAAGAGCATGGACCGCAGCCGCCAGGCGCGCGGCCGGATGATGGAGCGGGCCGGCCACGGCCCGCAGGAGGCGCCGTCCACGGTGCTGCACGCCGAGCCGGGCCTGAACCTGCGCCGCTACGGTGGCGCCGCCGATGCCCCGCCGGTGCTGCTGGTGCCGGCGCCGATCAAGCGTTCCTACATCTGGGACCTGGCGCCCGGCACCAGCGTGGTGCGGCGCTGGCTGGCGCGCGGCTGGCGCGTCTACCTGGCCGAATGGACGCCGCTGCCCGAGAACGAATCCAGCGCCGGCTTCGGCTTCGACGACTATGCCGACCGCCTGCTGGCGGCCTGCCGCCGCGCCATCGCCGCCGACGGCGCGCACGCGGGCGGGCACGCGGGTGGGCACGAGCGCGGGCACGAGCGTGGGCGCCCCGTCATCGCCGGCCATTCGCTGGGCGGCATCCTGGCCGCCATCCACAGCGCGCTGTACCCGGACGCGCTGCGCGCCACCGTGCTGCTGGAAGCCCCGCTGCACTTCGCCCCCGCCACCTGCTGCTTCAACCCGCTGGTGCGCGCCGTGCCCGATGCGCGCGCCATCGCCGACGCGTTCGGCCAGGTGCCGGGCGCCTTCCTGAACATGATGAGCGCGCTGGCCGAGCCGCAGGCCTTCGGCTGGGAGCGCATGCAGGACCGCTGGATGGCGCTGGCCGACCCCGATCGCCAGGCCCTGGCGACCTACCTGCGGGTGGAACGCTGGACCCACGACGAATTCCCCCTGCCCGGCCGCCTGTTCACGCAGATCGTCGAATCGCTGTACCGTGGCGACGAGCTGATGCAGGGCCGGCTGCGGGTCGGCGGCCGCGCGGTCGGCCCGGCCGACCTGCGCGCCCCGCTGGCCAGCGTCATGGACCCGCGCAGCAAGGTGATCCCGCCGCAGGCCGTGGTCCCGTTCCACGAAGCGGCCGGCGCCGCCGACAAGCTGCTGCTGCGCTACGGCGGCGACGTCGGCGTCAACCTGCAGCACGTCGGCGTGCTGGTGGGACGCAACGCCCATGCCACGCTGTGGCCGGCCATCTTCGACTGGCTGGACGAATTGCCGGCCCGGCGCGCCTGAATGACGACTTTGCTGTAATGCACCATTCAACGCGCATGCTCTACAATTCCACCCATCTTGCAACGCATGGGAACGGAATATGGCGACAGCGGCGTTCAGCTACGGCTCCGACGTCTCGGGACTGGTCTGGGGCTTCCTGATGGGCGATGGCGTGGCGGCGCTGCCGGTCGACGCCGCCGGCGCCGCCGCCTGGATGGCCAGTCCCGATCCGGAACGCTTCACCTGGCTGCACTTCAACCTGTCGAACGCGGCCAGCGAGCGCTGGCTGCGCGCCCATGCCGGGCTGCCCGACGAGTTCTACGAGATCCTGCACCAGGGCTCGCGCTCGACGCGCCTGGAAATCGCCGACGACGCCCTGATCGCCGTCGTCAACGACGTCCAGCATAATTTTTCGTTCGACAGCGCGGAGATCTCGACGCTGTGGGTGCACGTGACCCCGCGCGGCGTCATCAGCGCGCGCCGCTCCCCGCTGGAATCGATCGAGCGCCTGCGCCAGGACGTGCTGCAGGGCGCGCCGATCCGCTCCCCGTCCGAGCTGCTGGTGCACTTGCTGCGCGACCAGGCCGACATCCTGGTCGGCATCGTGCGCGACGCCGTCGCGCGCGTCGACGCCACCGAGGACCAGTTGCTGGCCGGGCGCCTGATGCGCAAGCGCGAAGACCTGGGCGCGCTGCGGCGCGTGCTGGTGCGCCTGCAGCGCCTGCTGGCGCCGGAGCCGGCGGCCCTGTTCCGCCTGCTGCAGCGTCCGCCGGCGTGGGTCTCGCAGGACGATCGCCAGGACCTGCGCGCCTCGACCGAGGAATTCGCCGTCGTGCTGCGCGACCTGGCCTCGCTGCAGGAGCGCATCAAGCTGCTGCAGGAAGAGATCGCGGCCCAGGTCAACGAAGACAACAACCGCAGCCTGTTCCTGCTGACCATCGTCACCGTGATGGCGCTGCCGATCAACCTGATCGCCGGCCTGCTCGGCATGAACGTGGGCGGGGTGCCGCTGTCGCAGCACGAGCACGGGTTCTGGATCGTGCTGGGGTTCACGGCCGCCGTGACCGGGGCGATCGCGTGGCTGCTG
The DNA here is from genome assembly GCA_031995805.1 of Massilia sp. GTDB lineage: Bacteria > Pseudomonadota > Gammaproteobacteria > Burkholderiales > Burkholderiaceae_D > Telluria. The sequence continues at coordinate 1,551 of DAMAFT010000294.1, read as the reverse complement.
TTGCGGCTGCAGCGGCCGCGCTGAATCGCGGACCGCCCGTCCTCACGCCGCCAGCGCCCGGATCGCCGCCGCCAGCCGGTCCAGTTCCTCGCCGCGCGTCAACCACGACGGCGTGACGCGGATGCAGGCGCCGCCCGCCGGTCCCGTGCGCGCCACCGTGAAGATGCCATGGTCGTCGGCCAGCCGGCGCGCCAGCGCCACGTTGTCCTCGAAGCTGGTCCGGCCGCGCAGGCGGAACGCCGTCACCGCCCCGTACATGGCCGGATCCTCGGGCGTGAGCACCTGCACGGCCGGCAGGTCGAGCACCTGGTGCACCCAGCGGTCGCGCAGCGCGCGCAGGTGGCGGGCGCGCTGCGCCAGCGGGATGGCGGCGTGGAAGTCCAGCGCCGCCGGGATCGTCATCACGGCCGGCACGTCCATGGTGCCGGCATGCACGCGGGCGCGCACGTCGTCGTCCGGGTACAGCGTATTCCCGGCCTGCACGGCGACGTCCTGCAGGCGCTCCCGGCGCACGTACAGGAAACCGCTGCACAGCGGCGCGCCGACCCATTTGTGCAGGTTGGCGCCGACGAAGTCCGCGCCCAGGTCGGGGATGCGGAAATCCAGCTGGCCCCAGGACTGGGCGATGTCGACGATGGTGTCGACGCCGCGCTGCCTGGCCATGCGCACGATCTCGGCCACCGGCGTCACCAGGCCGGTGCGGTTGCTGACATGGGTCAGCAGCAGCAGGCGGGTGCGCGGGTGCTGGCGCAGCGCCTGTTCGTAGGCATCGATCACGCCCTGGCGCGTGGCCGGTTCCGGCACCTGCACCAATGCCGCTTGCGTGCCCAGGCGCGCGGCCACGCCGCGCATGGCGTCCTGCATGATGTCGTAGTCGAGGTTCCCCATCATCAGCGTGTCGCCCGGGCGCAGCAGGCGGTAGCCGCCGATCAGGTTCTGCAGCGCCTCGGTGGCGTTGCGCGTCAGCGCCAGTTCGGCCGGGGCGACGCCGGTATGCGCCGCCACGCGGGCGCGGATCTCGTCGAGCTCGGTGCGGTCGAAGCGGGTGCGCAGGTAGTGCGAGTTGCGGCGGTTCAGCAGTTCGACGTTGCGCAGGTAGGCCTGCAGCACGGGCCGCGCCATGATGCCGAAATAGGCGTTTTCCAGGTTCACGACGCCGGCGTCGACGTCGTAGCTGCGCGCCAGCGCGTCCCAGTCCACCGGCGCCGCCGGCGCCGCGGTCCCGCTGCCCGCCGCGGGCAGGCCGCGCGCGCCCAGCGCCAGCCCGGCCACGCCGCCCAGCAGCTTCCTCCTGTTCGGGTTCGATGCGTTCATGCCTGCCTCCGGGTCGTCGTCGATGCCGGGCAGTATAGCCAGCGCCTCGCGGCGCCGGGACGCTCCGGCATGATCGATCCATCAGGGCCGCTTATGGGCACGGTGTTCCCGCCCGGGCCCGGCCGCGCCATAATACGGGCATGAAACTGGAACGCGACATCGACATCTTCCGCACCGTGATGACCGCCGGCTCGGCCAGCAGGGCGGCGAGCCTGCTCGGCCTGTCACAGCCGGCCG
>DAMAFT010000293.1:0-5869 GCA_031995805.1 Massilia sp. | reverse complement strand
CCGGGTCGTCCAGTTCCATGTGCGCGGCCAGCATATTGGCCAGGCCGCCGACCTCCCTTCCGCCCATGGCGTTCGGCTGGCCCGTCAGCGAGAACGGTCCCATGCCGGGACGGCCGATGCGGCCCGTCGCCAGGTGGCAGTTGACGATGGCATTGACCTTGTCGGCGCCGCTGCTCGACTGGTTCACGCCCATGGTGAAGGCGGTGACCGTCTTTTCGGTGCGCGCGAACAGCTCGTAGAAGCGCAGCAGTTGTTGCGGATCGAGCTTGCAGGCCCGGGCCACGTCGAGGATGGTGCCGGCCTTGCCGGCCGCGTCCAGCGCGTCGGCCAGGCCCTCGGTGTGGGCCTGCACGAAATCGTGGTCGACGGCGCGCTGCGCGGCCAGGTAGGCCAGCAGGCCGTCGAACAGCCAGACGTCGGCGCCGGGCTTGACGGGCAGGTGCAGGTCGGCCAGGTCACAGGTGGCGGTGCGGCGCGGGTCGATCACCACCACCTGCATGCGCGGCCGCTCCTGCTTCGCGCGGGCGATGCGCTGGTACAGCGTGGGATGGCACCAGGCCGCGTTCGAGCCGACCAGCACGACCAGGTCGGCCAGCTCGAAATCCTCGTAGCAACCCGGCACGATGTCTTCGCCGAAGGCGCGCTTGTGCCCGGCCACGGCCGAGGACATGCACAGGCGCGAATTGGTGTCGATGTTCGCGCTGCCGACATAGCCCTTCATGAACTTGTTGGCGACGTAGTAGTCCTCGGTGAGCAGCTGGCCCGAGACGTACAGCGCCACCGCGTCCGGACCGTGCTGCGCGACGATGCGCGCGAACTCGCCGGCCACCTTGCCCAGCGCCTCGTCCCACGACGCCTGGCGCAGGGCGCCGTCCTCGCGCAGCATCGGCGCCAGCAGGCGGCCTTCCGGGCCGACCGTCTCGCCCAGCGCCGCGCCCTTCACGCACAGGCGCCCGCGGCTGGCCGGATGCGCCGCGTCGCCGGCGATCGACAGCGCGCCGTCCGCGCCGACCCGGGCGTCGACGCCGCAGCCGACGCCGCAGTACGGGCAGGTGGTGCGCACGGTGGAGGACAGGATGGGGATGGTCGGCTTCATGGAGGATTCCTCGTCAGGCGGCGGCTTGCGCCTGGCCGAACAACAGGTGGTCGCGGATCGACGAGATGTCGGTGCCGTTGCGGATCAGGTCGAAGTACCAGGGGCCGTCCGCCACGTCCCCGTACAGCACTACGCCGGCCAGGCGGTTGCCCGCCACCACCAGGCGCTTGTACACGCCGCCGCGGCGGTCGCGCAGCACCAGGTCTTCGCTGCCGGCGCCGCCGACGATGTCGCCGGCCGAGTACAGGTCGACGCCCGTCACCTTCAATTTGGTGGCGGTGGCCTGCTGCACGTAGCGGCGGTGGCCGCTGCCGGCCAGGTGGGCGGCGCACACGCGCGCCTGGTCCCAGATCGGCGCCACCAGGCCGAAGGTGGCGCGGCGGTGCTGCACGCATTCGCCGACGGCATAGATGCGCGGGTCGTAGGTCTGCAGCGTGTCGTCGACGACGATGGCGCGCTCGCAATGCAGGCCGGCGTCCCTGGCCAGTTCGACGTTGGGGCGCACGCCGGCGGCCATCACGACCAGGTCGGCGGGAATCTCCTCGCCGCAGGCGAAACGCACCGATTGCACGCGCCCGGCACCGGCGATCGCGCTGGTCTGGCGGCTCAGCAGGATGCGCAGGCCGCGCCGCTCCAGGCTGGCGCGCAGCAGGTCGGCCGCGGGCGGGTCGAGCTGCTGGTTCATCAGGCTGCCGGTGACGTGCACCACGGTCACGTCCATGCCCCGGCGCAGCAGGCCGTTGGCCGCCTCCAGCCCCAGCAGGCCGCCGCCGACGACGACCGCCTTGCCGCCGCTGCGCGCCGCCGCCAGCATCGCGTCGACGTCGTGCAGGTCGCGAAAGCCGACCACGCCGGGCAGGTCGTGCCCCGGCACCGGCACGATGAACGGCTTCGAGCCGGTCGCCACCAGCAGGCGGTCGTAGCGCACGGCCAGGCCGGACGCCGCATGCACCGTGCGCCGCCTGCGGTCGATGCGCACCACTGGGTCGCCCGCGTGCAGCGCGATGCCGTTGTCGGCGTACCAGGCGCGCGTATGGAGCATGATGTCGTCGACGGTCTTGTCGCCGGCCAGCACGGGCGACAGCAGGATGCGGTTGTAGTTGCCGTGGGGTTCGAGGCCGAACACGGTGATGCGGTACATGTCGGGCGCGAGCTTGAGCAATTCCTCGACCGTGCGCATGCCGGCCATGCCGTTGCCGATCACGACCAGGGACTGGCGCGCCATGCTCACGCCCCCACCCAGACCTTGCCGCCCTCGACGCGCACCGGATAGCTGGCCACCGAGTTGTGCGGCGCTTCCAGGCATTCCCCGGTCCGCAGGTCGAAGTGCTGCTTGTAGATCGGCGAGGCGACGACGATGCGCTCGCCGATGCTGCCCACCAGGCCGCGCGACAGCACGGCGGCGTCCGAATTCGGGTCGTAGTTGTCGATGGCGAACAGGCGCGGTGCGGCGGTACCGGCACCGGCGTCGGCGCCGACGCGGAACACGGCCACCTGGCGCCCGTTCAGCAGTGCGCACACGCCGGTGTCCGGCACGATGCGCTCCAGGTCGCACACGGCGTTCCACTGCCTGCTCAGTTCGCGGGTCGGTTCGATATCGCGATGCATGGTGTCTTCTCCTTCAGGCTACGGCGATGGGGATGGTGCGGCGGCGTTCCTCGACGGTCGCCGGGCGGATCTGGCCGCGCTCGGGCATGAAGACGACGTTGTCGTCCACGCCCTCGCTGTTGACGAAGGTGCGGAAGCGCTGGCGCACGGCCGGGTCCTCGACCGCTTTCTTCCACTCGTCCTCGTAGGTGTCGACCACGCGCTGCATGTCGGCTTCGAGTTCCGCCGCGATGCCCAGCCGGTCGTCGACGACGACCTGCTTCAGGTAGTCCAGGCCGCCCTCGAGGTTCTCGCGCCAGGTGCTGGTGCGCTGCAGGCGGTCGCCGGTGCGCACGTAGAACATCAGGAAGCGGTCGACCAGCTTCACCACGGCCGCCTCGTCCAGGTTCGACGCCAGCAGCTCGGCGTGGCGCGGCTTCATGCCGCCGTTGCCGCACACGTACAGGTTCCAGCCCTTGTCGGTGGCGATCAGGCCGACGTCCTTGCCCTGCGCTTCCGCGCATTCGCGGGTACAGCCGGACACGCCGAACTTGATCTTGTGCGGCGCGCGCAGGCCCTTGTAGCGGTTTTCCAGCGCGATCGCGAAGCCGACCGAATCGCCCACGCCGTAGCGGCACCAGGTCGAGCCGACGCAGGATTTCACGGTGCGCAGCGACTTGCCGTAGGCGTGGCCCGATTCGAAGCCGGCCGCGATCAGTTCTTCCCAGATCGCCGGCAACTGGTCCACGCGGGCGCCGAACAGGTCGACGCGCTGGCCGCCCGTGATCTTGGTGTACAGGCCGTATTTCCTGGCCACCTGGCCGACGGCGATCAGGCCGTCCGGGGTGACTTCGCCGGCCGGCATGCGCGGCACCACGGAATAGGTGCCGTCCTTCTGGATGTTGCCGAGGAAGTAATCGTTCGAATCCTGCAGGCTGGCGTGCTTCGGTGTCAGGACGAAGTCGTTCCAGGTCGAGGCCAGGATATTCGCCACGACCGGCTTGCAGACGTCGCAGCCCAGGCCCTTGCCGTGCCTGCGCAGCAGCGTGCCGAAATCGCGGATGCCGCCCACGCGCACCAGGTGGTGCAGTTCCTGGCGCGAGTACGGGAAGTGCTCGCACAGGTGGTTGCTGACGGCCAGGCCGGCCTTGTGCATTTCCGCCTTCATGATCTGCGTGACCAGCGGCACGCAGCCGCCGCACGCGGTGCCGGCGTTGGTGCAGGACTTGACGGCGCCGATGTCGCAGGCGCCGCCGGCCACCGCGGCGGCGATGGCGCCCTTGGTGACGGCATTGCAGGAACAGACCTGGGCCGTGGCCGGCAGCGCGTCGACGCCGAGCGCCGGACGCGCGCCGCCGTCAAGCTGGGGCAGGATCAGGAATTCCGGCGCGTCCGGCAGCGCCATCCCGTTCAGCATCATCTGCAGCAGCGTGCCGTATTCGGCGGCGTCGCCGACCAGCACGGCCCCCAGCAGGCGCTTTCCGCAATCGGACACGACGATCTTCTTGTAGACCTGCCTGCGCTCGTCCGTGTACTGGAAGCTGCGGCTGCCTGCCGCGGCGCCGTGCGCGTCGCCGATCGAGGCCACGTCCACGCCCATCAGTTTCAGTTTCGTGCTCATGTCGGCGCCGGCGAAGGTGCCCGGCTGGCCCAGCAGCGCGCGCGCCACCGTGCGCGCCATGTCGTAGCCCGGCGCGACCAGGCCGAAGGTCTGGCCGTGCCACGCCGCGCATTCGCCGATGGCATACACGTCGGCATCCGAGGTCAGGCAATCGTCGCCGATGGCGATGCCACCGCGCGGGCCGGTCGCGAGGCCGCAGGCGCGCGCCAGCTCGTCGCGCGGACGGATGCCGGCCGAGAACACGATCATGTCGGTTTCCAGGTGGCTGCCGTCGGCGAACTCCATGCGGTGCGTGGCGGTTTCTCCATCGACGATGCGCAGCGTGTTCTTGTGCGTGTGCACGGCGACGCCCAGTTCCTCGATCTTGTTGCGCAACACGCGTCCGCCCGGGTCGTCGACCTGCACGGCCATCAGGCGCGGCGCGAACTCCACCACGTGGGTGTCGAGCTTCATATCGCGCAGCGCCTTGGCGCATTCGAGGCCCAGCAGGCCGCCGCCGACCACCACGCCGGACTTGCCGCGCGCGCCGCATTCCAACATCGCTTCCAGGTCCTCGATGGTGCGGTAGACGAAGCAGTCGGCCCGTTCGCGGCCCGGCACCGGCGGCACGAACGGCGTCGACCCGGTGGCGAACACCAGCTTGTCGTAGGCGAGCACGCTACCGTCGGCCAGTTGCACCGTCTTCGCGGCGCGGTCGATCGCCGCCGCCTGCGTGTCCAGGCGCAGGTCGATGCGGCCGGCATGGCGCTCGAAGAAGCCCGGCGCCACCAGCGACAGTGCGTCCGCCGTGGTGCCCGAGAAGAAGGACGACAGGTGCACGCGGTCGTAGGCCGGGCGCGGCTCCTCGCACAGGACGGTGACCTCGAGCTGCGCTGCGGCGGCCGCCGCCTCGTCGGCGAACAGCGTCTCGAGGAGTTTGTGGCCCACCATGCCGTGGCCGATGACGATCAGTTTCATGTGCTTGCTCCTCGCGGTTCAGGCGGCGGCCGGCGCCGGGGTCTCGACGGCGGCGGACTTGAAGCGCACGCCGATCGCGCACAGCGCCGACGCCAGCACCAGGCCGCCCAGGATCATGAAGGTCTGGCGCACGTCGCCGCTGCCCTTCATCAGGAAGCCGGCCAGCACCGCGCCCACGTTGCCGCCGGCGCCGACGATGCCGGCCACGCCGCCCAGCGCCTTGCGGCTCACGAACGGCACCAGCGCATAGGTGGCGCCGCAGGCCATGTGGGTGCACAGGCCGAACGCCAGCATGGCGGTGATCGCCAGCGCCACGCTGGTGGTGCCGGAGAACCACAGCAGGCCCAGGCCCTCGCCCACCATCAGCACGAACAGCAGCGTGACGCGCGAGTTCAGGTCGCCGCGGTTGGCGGCGCGGTCGGACAGCCAGCCGCCCAGGGCGCGGGCGAACAGCGCCAGCAGGCCGAAGCTGCCGGCCGCCATGCCGGCCGCGCCCAGCGACAGCTTGAAATGGTCGACGTAGTAGATGGCGGCGATGTTGTGGACGAACAGTTCGATGCCGAAGCAGGCGCCATAGGTGACGAACAGCAGCCAGGCGCGGTAGTTGC
>DAMAFT010000292.1:0-5872 GCA_031995805.1 Massilia sp. | reverse complement strand
AGCGGGTCCTGGATGTTCGACGCCACGTAGTTGGCGATGTCGAACTTGGTCATGCTGTTGTCGTCCGAGACGAAGGCGGCCACCATCAGGAAGTCGCTGGTCGACTTGGTCACGCGCAGGCCCGATTGCTGCACGTCGGCCGGCAGGCGCGGCACGGCCGACTGCAGCTTGTTCTGGACCTGGACCTGGGCGATGTCCGGGTCGGTACCGGCCGCGAAGGTGAGCGTCGTGGTCGACTGGCCGGTGTCGTCGCTGGACGAGGACATGTAGAGCAGGTTGTCGATCGCCGTCATCTGCTGCTCGATGACCTGCACCACCGTGTTCTGCATGGTCTCGGCCGAGGCGCCGGGGAAGCTCGCGGCGATCTGCACTGTCGGCGGCGACACCGGCGGATACTGCTCGACCGGCATGCGGTGCAGCGCGAGGGCGCCCACCAGCATGATCAGGATGGACATGACGATCGCGAAGATCGGCCGGCGGATGAAGAATTGTGCCATCGATGCGGGTCCTCAGCGCATCGCCGTGGCGGGAGCGGCCGGCGCCGCCGACGGCGTGGCTTCGCGCACCTTCACGGCCACGCCCGGGCGCAGCTTCTGCACGCCGCTGACCACCACGCGTTCGCCGTCCTTGAGTCCCTCATCGACCAGCCACTGGCCGTCCACCAGGGCGCCGGTGCGGATCGTCCGCTGCACGGTCTTGCCGTCGGCGCCGACCAGCATCACGGTGGCCTGGCCCTGCTGGTTGCGGGTCACGGCCGGCGCCGGGACGCGCAGCGCGTTCTGGCGCACGCCCTGGCTGACCGCCGCGTGCACGAACATGCCGGGCAGGAGCAGGTGCTCCGGATTCGGGAAGCGCGCGCGCAGCGTGACGGAACCGGTGGCCGGATCCACGTTCACGCCGCTCACTTCCAGCGTGCCGGTGCGCGCATAGGTGCTGCCGTCCTCCAGCGTCAACGTGACCCGGGCGCGGTCCGGGCCGTCCATGCGCACGTTGCCGGCGGCGATCTCGCGGCGCAGCGCCAGGCCCTCGACGCTGGACTGCTGCAGGTCCACGTACATCGGGTCGATCTGCTGGATGGTGGTCAGGAGGGTGGCCGAGCCGCCCTGCACGTAGGCGCCCTTGGTCACCTGCGAGACGGTGCTGCGGCCGCCGATCGGCGCGCTCACGCTGGTATAGCCCAGGTTGATGCGCGCCGTGGTCGCCGCGGCCGTCGCGCCGGCCACGTCGGCGGCGGCCTGTTGCTGGTCCGCCTTGGCATCGTCGTATTCCTGCTTGCTGATGGCGTTGCTGCCGACCAGCGCGTCGTAGCGCTTGAGCTTGGCGCCGGCCGTGGCCAGGTTGGCCTCGGCCCGCTGCAGGGCGGCCCGGGCGCTGGCCAGCGCCGCCTGGTAGGGCGCCGGATCGATGCGGTACAGCGGCTGCCCCTGGCGCACGTCGGCGCCCTCGACGAAGCTGCGCTCCTGCACGATGCCGTCGACGCGCGCGCGCACCTCGGCCAGCAGGAACGGAGCGGTGCGGCCCGGCAGGTCGACGCTGAGCGGCACACTCGCCGGGCGCAGCGTCAGGACGGTCACTTCGGGAACGGGGGCGGGGGCGGGCTTGTCGTCGCGCTTGCAGCCGGGCAGCGCGAGCGCAATGGCGGCGCCGGCGGCGATCGCCAGCGCGCTGCGGTACCGGTGGGTCGTCGGAAGCATGGTTCGGTGGTCGGGTTGGCAAGGATGGATATTGCACCGCACTATGCCGCCGCGCAGCTTAAGCGGGGGTGAGCGATTCATTAAATTTCGTTCATGTTAGCGCGAGATCCGCGTACCGGTGCCGGGGCGCGCCTCCTGCCGTGCGCGCCCTGCGGTGCCCCCGGCCCTATAATCGATCTTTGCCTGTTGACAATCTTTTCAGCCCACGGTCCCCGCATGTTCTGGCGCTTTCTCATCGCAATGTTCTGCGCCTCGAGCGTCGGCATGGCCGCATTCGGCATCGCCATGCACGTGATCGAGGCCGGCCGCACCCGCGCCGCCCTGGAGTCTCCCGCCTTCGTCGCCCATGCGCGCGCCTCCTTCGACGCCGCCGCGCCGCTGCTGCGCGCCGCCGCGCGCGACCCGGCCGCCTGCGAATACGGCTTGCGCCTGCTGCTGGCCGACCTGTTCCCGCCCGCGACGCTGCCCAACGACGGCGCCAACGCGCTGGCGCGCCTGCTGTCGGACGGCCGCGCCGTCGTCACCTACGTCGATCCCGGCGGTGCCGCGTGCACCTATCCGCGCGGCGCCGGCGCATTGTCCACCAGCGCGGCGCCGGACGGCGTGGTGGGCACGGACGAAGGCCGCAAGCGCAGCTACCGCGCCGTGCTGGACGCCGGCGGCGCCCGGCTGGCGTTCCGGGTGCGCCTGCACGGGCCGGTCTCCGCGATGGCCCATTCGCCCAGCGCCACCTGGACCACCGGCTTTTCCTTCATCGTCGTCCTGAACCTGCTGTGCGCACTGACGCTGGTGCCGCTGCTGGTGCGGCGCATCCGGCGCGCCCAGCGCGCGGCGCGCGCGTGGACGCGCGGCGACACCCGTACGCGCATCGTCGACGCCACGCCCGACGAATTCGGCGACCTGGCCCATTCGTTCAACCGGCTGGCCGACTCGTTCGAGGAAGTCATCCGGGTCAAGCAGGACCTGGCCGCGGCCGACGAGCGCAACCGCCTGGCGCGCGAGCTGCACGACACGGCCAAGCAGCGCGCCTTCGCCCTCAGCCTGCAACTGACGGCCTTGAAGTCGGCGACCGTGGCGGAACCGGAGCAGCGCGCGCGCATCGTCGCCACTTCGCTACGGCTGGTGCGCCAGTTGCAGAGCGACCTGGCCGGCGTGATCCAGCGCCTGTCCGGCGCCACGCTGGCCGAGCGCGGCGTGCGCGCCCTGCTGGCCGAGGAGGTGCCGGCGCTGCTGGGCGGCTCCGGCATCGGCTGGACCCTGGACATCGCCGACGAGGTCGACGACGCGCTGCGCGCCGCGCCGCAGGTGGCCCAGCAGGTGCTCTTGATCGCCATCGAGGCGGTCGCCAATGCGCGCGAACATGCGCGGGCGCGCAGCGTTGCGGTGGCGCTGGCGCCGGCGCCCGCCGGCGCCGGTTTCCTGCTGGCCGTGCGCGACGACGGCCAGGGCTTCGATGCGCGCGCCGCCGGCGTCGGCATGGGCCTGGTGAACATGCGCGCCCGCGCCAACGCGCTGCCGGGCGGCGCCTTCCACGTCGACAGCGGTCCCGGCGCCGGCACCCGCGTCACCGTCGCCTTCCACCTCGAACCGGAGAACGTCCCCGCATGACACCGTCCGTCCCGCCGTCCGCCCGGCCATCCATCCTGCTCGTCGACGACCACGCCGTGGTGCGCGAGGGCCTGGCCAGCCTGCTCGCCATCTCCGGCCAGTACGGCGACATCTTCCACGCCGCCGACGGCGACGGCGCCGTCGAGGCGGCCCAGCGCACGCGCCCGGACATCGTCGTCATCGACCTCCTGATGCCGGGCATGCCGACGGCCGGCGCGATCCGCATCCTGCGCACGCTGCTGCCGCAGGCGCAGATCGTCGTGCTGACGTCAAGCCAGGACCGCAAGGCCGCCTTCGCCGCGCTGGAGGCCGGCGCCCAGTCCTTCCTGTTGAAATCGATGGGCGGCGACGAGATCCTCGACGCGCTCGCGCGCATCGCCGCCGGCACGCCCGTGATCCACCCCGCGGTCACCAGCGGCATGGTCGAGCTGCTGCGCGGGCGCGGAGGGCGCCAGGACCCGTTCCACGCGCTCACGCCGCGCGAGCTGGACGTGCTGGCCGAGCTGGCGAAGGGCGCCAGCAACCTGCGCATCGCGGCTTCGCTCGACATCACCGAGCGCACCGTCAAGGCGCACGTCAGCAGCGTGCTGGCCAAGCTGGGCCTGAACGACCGTACCGAGGCCGTCGCCTTCGCCTGGCGCCACGGCCTGGTGACGCCGGCCGATACCGACTGAAGCGCACTGGAGGGCGCTGAAGGGCACCGAAGGGCCGGCGCCCGGCACGGCTTGGCACGCCGCCATGCGCGGTGCATGGGCCGCGCGTCCGATGGGGCATTGTACTTTCGTACAAGGTGGGTCCCAATCGTGCGCATTAACATAAAGACATCTATTCCGCATCGACCGACGCATGCGGTGGATCGACTCTATCCAAAGGCCCGACCATCATGAAACGCACTACCTCCGCTCCTTCCTTCCTGCGCAATCTGCCGCTGGCCGCCTGCGCCGCCATGGCGCTGCTGGGCGCCAGCAACGCCGCCTTCGCCCAGGCCTCGCCGGCGCTGGACCGCTTCAGCATCGCCGCCGGCGGCTTCTACGTCGAACCCAAGCTGCGCATCGACGCCGAGACGCAGTACGGCAACGTGCGCACGCCGGAAGGGGAAGCCGACCACACCACGCTGCCGCGCGTGAAGGCCGAGATGCTGATCGGCGACTCGCACGGCCTGTCGCTGGACTACTTCCGCTACCACAAATCGTATTCGCCGGACTATGCGGGCAGCGCCGTCGTCGACGGCCAGACCGTCACCGGCAGCGCCAGCGGCAGCGCCAAGCTGGAACTGGACCTGGCCAAGCTGGCCTACAAGTTCTGGATGGGACGCGGCAACGACGTGTTCGGCCTGGGCGTCGGCGCGGCCTACTACCGCGCCGCCTACGACGGCCGCGGCAGCGCCACCGCCACGACGAGTGCCGGCGTGTCCGAGACGGTCGACTTCAGCGGCCACGACAGCGAGAGCGCGTTCGCGCCGCTGGTCGAGGTGGCGTGGCGCCACCAGTTCTCGCCGCAGTTGCGCATGGTGGCCGAGGCCTCCGGCATCAAGAAGAACGGCGGCCGCATCAACGGCCACATCTACGGCGGCTCCGTCGGCCTGGAATGGTATCCGGTGCAGAACGTCGGCCTGATGCTCGACTACGGCACCCAGAAGATCGCGCTGAACCGCGACGCCGAGCGCGACGCCAGCCTGGACGTGCGCCTGACCGGCCCGTCGGCCTACCTGAAAGTGCGGTTCTGACGTCTTCCCACGGGACTTGTGCGCCGGCGCGTCCGTGCGCACAATAGGGCGACGGGCCTGGCCCGGTTCACGTCCCTATCCATGATCATCTCTTCCGCCACCGATTATCGCGAAGCCGCGCGCCGCAGGCTGCCGCCGTTCCTGTTCCACTACCTCGACGGCGGCGCCGGCACCGAGGGCACGCTGCGCGCCAACGTCGGCGACCTGCAGCAGGTGGCGCTGCGCCAGCGCGTGCTCAAGGGTTCCGAGCAGCTCGACCTGGGCGCCACCTGGTTCGGCGAGCGCCACGGCCTGCCGCTGGCGCTGGCGCCGATCGGCCTGGCCGGGATGTATGCGCGGCGCGGCGAGGTGCAGGCGGCGCAGGCGGCGGCCGCGCGCGCCATCCCCTTCATCCAGTCCACCGTGTCCGTCTGTGCGCTGGACGAGGTGGCGGCCGGCTGCGAGCGGCGCGCCTGGGCCCAGCTGTACGTACTGAAGGACCGCGGCTTCATGCGCGACTACCTGGAGCGTGCGCGCCGGCTGGGCGTGCGCACGCTGGTGTTCACGGTCGACATGCCGGTGCCGGGCGCGCGCTACCGCGACGCCCATTCCGGCATGAGCGGCCGCCACGGCCCGCTGCGGCGCGCGCTGCAGGCATTGCGCCATCCGCGCTGGGCGCTCGACGTCGGCCTGCTGGGCCGGCCGCACGACCTGGGCAATATCTCGGCCTACCGCGGCAACCCGACCGGGCTGGCCGACTACATCGGCTGGCTGGGCGCGAACTTCGACCCCGGCATCGACTGGGACGACCTGCAGTGGATCCGCGACGAGTGGGACGGCCCGATGGTCATCAAGGGCATCCTCG
>DAMAFT010000291.1:0-5896 GCA_031995805.1 Massilia sp. | reverse complement strand
ATCCAGTAGCCGGTCCCCAGCAGGGATTGCCACATGTCCTCGTAGAAGGCGCGGTCGTGCGCACCCGAGGCCAGCAGGCGCGGCGCGCGGCCCACGGCTTCGTCGGCCGCATACCCGGTGATGCGCTGGAACGCCGCGTTGACCCGTTCGATGATGCCCGCGCCATCGGTAATCATCATGCCATCCTGGCTTTCGAAGGCGACCGAGGCGATGCGCAGCTCGCGCTCGGCATTGCGGCGCGCGGTGATGTCGCGCGATACCGCCAGCACGCCGGCGACCCGTCCCTCCAGGCCATGGATGGGCACCTTGATGACTTCGAGGTGGTGTTCGACGCCGTCGCGCGTCAGGATCGCTTCGTCGCTCCGGTAGGTCCGGCCGTCGCGCAGGACCGCCTCGTCGCGTTCCTTGACCAGTGCCACGAACGCCGCATCGGCGAAGACGTCGGCGTCGCCGTGGCCGAGGATGCGCTCGCGCGGCAGGCCGACCAGCACCTCGAATTCGCGGTTGCAGTGCACGTAGCGCCGGTTGGCGTCCTTCAGCGCCATGGCGTCCGGGCTGCCGTCGAACACGGCGCGCAGCTGGGCCTGGTCGGCCAGCAGGGCCCGCGCCGCCTGTTCGAGCTGCTCGGTCTTGCGGCCGATCTCGGCGGTGCGCGCCTGCACGGCGCGGCGCAGCGCGCGGATCCAGACCAGCGTCGCGGCCAGCACCGCCAGTGCCCCCAGCGCGGCGAACGCCAGGATGCGCAGGTAGGGACCCGGGTCCACGGGCTCGCTGAACCACTTGCGCCGCAGCGCGTCCAGCTCGTCCTGGCCGATGGCCGCCATGCCCCGTTCCACCAGCGCCAGGGTCGCCGCATCGCCCTTCCGGACCGCTCGGTGGAACCGGCCGGAATACACGGTGAATGCCTTGACGAAGCGTTGCTGGTCCTGGTGCAGATAGAGATAGTAGTGGGCCGGCGTCTCGTCCATGCAAAAGACCTTGATCTCCTGCGTCGTGGCGGCGGCAATGATCGCATCGTAATCCGGATAGCTCCTCAGCAAGGAAATACCCTTGCCTACCAGGAAATCGGCACACGCATCGCCGGCCTGCACGCCCACCGCCATGCCGGCCAGCGAACGCACGTCGTGCAGTCCCGCGAGCGAGCGGTCGGCATAGATGTTGACGTCGAGCGTCGCGTAGGGCTGCGAGAAATCGTAGAACGGCTCGCGCTCCGGCGTACGAAAGAGCATGTCGATGACATCGGCTTCGCCTTCGCGCACGGCGCGCTGGGCGGCGGCCCATTGCATGGGACGGATATCGACACGCACGCCGGTCTTGTTTTCCCACAGGCGCCACAGGTCGACGAGATAGCCTTCGGTGCGGCCATTGCGGTCGACGAACAGATACGGAGGATAGTTATTGTCGGCCACCACCCGCAGCGTGGCGGGTAGCGCCCAAGCCGGAACCGGCAGCAGCGCCAGCGCCAGGCAGCACCAGGTCGCGATTACCTTCGGCACGTAAATTGCACAGAAGACATTCACCTTCATTATTTCCGATTTCGCCGTTTTATGATTTTCTTCCTTGCAAGAATATCATGATCGGCGCATCTCAAGCCGTAAAATCGAAAGTTTTATCGCAAAATTTTGCTCGATTCCAGAAAAATCGAATGCCGCTAATCATGCATCCCATCCGGGCATGCCGTCTGCAAGCTCGCCGCCGCCTCGCTGAACCGCAGCCCGTGTATCTCGTCTGCCAGTCGCGCCATCGCCGGCGCGCCGAGGAGCGCGTGCAGTCCCGGCGCGAGCTGCTGGAACAGTTCCAGCGCGCGCAAGTCGTGGCTGCGCAAGGCGTCCAGCAGTTCCGTCAGGCGCGCGCGGTCCGGCGGCACCGCCCCCGCACGCGGCCATGCCGGCGCCGCACGCGTCGCGAACCCCGCAGCCGCCTCGTCGAGGCGATGGGCCAGGCGCTCGAGATCCGCCAGCGCGGGGCCGAGCGCCTCGTCCAGCCCCTGCAGGCAGGCCGTCTCGACGCGCGCGGCCGCTTCGGCCAGCCCGGATGCCCCCAGGGTGGCCGCATTCCCCTTCAGCGTGTGCATCAGGCGCGCCAGCGCCGCCGGGTCGCGCGGCATCCGCGCACCCAGGCCGGCAGCGTCGTCGCAGAGTTCGAACAGGCGGGCCAGCATCTTGCCGAACATCCCGGCGTCGCCCATGAAGCGGCGCCGCGCCTGGACGGTGTCGATGCCTTCGATGACCGGCCAGTCCCCGTCGTGCGTCGCCGCGGCCGGCGCGGTGGCGGCCGGCGCCGGCGCGATCGCCAGCAGGCGGCGGATATCCTGCACGAGCCGTTCGGGATCGATCGGCTTGGAAAAGATGTCGGTGAAGCCGGCCTCGCGCGCCCGTTGCCGCTCGCTGATGGTATTGCCCGCGGTCAACGCAACCAGCACCGGCCCGCATGCGCCGGACTGCGCCGCCCCCGCCTGGCGCAGGATCGCGCGGGCGGCGTCGAGGCCGTCCATGACCGGCATCTGGATATCCATCAGGATCAGCTGCAGGTCGCGCCGTGCGGCGGCGATGTCCACCGCTTCGGCGCCGTTGCGCGCCAGCGTGACGAGCGCGCCTTCGATCTCGAGCAGGCGCCCGGCCACCGTCAGGTTGATCTCGCTGTCGTCGACCAGCAGCACGCGCACCCCGGGCAGGCGCTGGCCCGCCGTCCCCCGGGCGAGCCGCTCGCCCAGCGCGGCCGGATCGCCGAGCCCGAAGGGCAGTTCGACCGCGAAGCTGCTGCCGCGGCCGGGCGTGCTCTCGGCCACGAGGCGTCCGCCCATCATCTGCACCAGGTTCCTGACGATCGACAGGCCGAGGCCGGTGCCGCCGAAGCGCCGCGTGGTCGAGGCGTCGGCCTGCGCGAACGGCTGGAACAGGCGCTCCAGCGCGTCCGGCGCGATACCGATGCCGGTGTCGCGCACCGTGAAGCACAGACGGCAGGCGTCGTCCTGCGCCTCCAGCCTGCGGATGGCGAGTTCGACGCTCCCGCGCTCGGTGAACTTGAGGGCATTGGCCAGCAGGTTCACCAGCACCTGGCGCAGCCGCGTGGGATCGCCGACCAGCGCGTCGGGCAAGGCCTCGTCGGGCACGAGGCGCAGCGCCAGGTGCCTGGCCCGTGCCTGCGCGCCGAACAGGGCCTGCAGGTCGGAGCACACGTCGCGCAGGCTGAAGGCGACGTGCTCGATCGGCATTTCCCCGGCCTCGATCTTGGACAGGTCGAGCACGTCGTTGACGATCGCCAGCAGCGCGCTGCCGGCCGCGCGGATGTTGGCGACGTGGACCGCCTGCTCGGCGTCGAGCGCGGTGCGCTCGAGCAGCCAGGCCAGTCCCAGCACCGCGTTCAGCGGCGTGCGGATTTCGTGGCTCATGTTGGCCAGGAACCGGCTCTTGGCCTCGTTCGCGCGCTCGGCGGCGGCGGCGGCCTCCTTCAGCAGGGCTTCCTGCGCCAGGCGATAGCGGATGTCGTAGGCCACGTGGATGTGGCCGAGCAGGGTGCCGTCCGCATCCAGGATCGGCGCGACCGACGCCGTCACCGGCACCAGGCTGCCGTCCGCGCGCACGTAGTGGCAGTCGAACGGCAGGCCGGCGGCCGCGCCGTCGGTGAGCACCGCCTCGGGCGCGATGCCGCGCCCGAGGCGGGCGCCGAGGTCGGCGGCGTGCGCCACGAGGTCTTCGCGCCGGTACCAGCGCAGCGCATCGGCATGCCCGACGACCTCCGCCGCCGCATGGCCGAGCATCCGCGCGGCGCCGCCATTGAACAGCGTCACGGTTCCCGCCAGGTCGGTGGCGACGATCGCGATCTGCGTCGCCGACTCCAGGACCGACTCGAGCGTCGCCAGCGCCTGGCGCGATGCGAGTTCGGCCGCCTTGCGCGCCGTGATGTCCGTGCTGAAGGCGATGATCTTCTCGATGCGGCCGCGCTCGTCGAGGAACGGGGCGATGATGCTGTCGATCCAGTACAGGGAGCCGTCCCGGGCGCGGTTGCAGATCTCGCCCTGCCAGCTGTCGCCGGCGGCGAGCGTACGCCATACGGTTTGCCAGAACTGCGGCGGGTGCACGCCCGAATTGACGATCCGGTGGGTACGCCCGACCAGCGCCGCGGCGGCATGGCCGGACACCTGGCAGAATCGCGCGTTCACCGACACGATGACGCCGTTGCGGTCGGTCGTGGACACGATCGCATGGGCATCGATGGTCGCCAGCAGACCCGCCTTCTCGCGTTTCTCGGCCTCGAGCGCGGCCCGCTGCAGTTGCAGTTCGGTCACGTCGTGGACCAGCACGTAGAACCCCCGGACCACGCCGCCGGCCACGTCGGGCAGGAAGTGGATCAGGGCGTGGAACGGCGCGTCGCTGTCGGGACGCGGCAGGCTGCGGTGCACGGTGCGCGACTCGCCGCGCAGCGCCGCCTCGAACAGCGGCCGATTCAGCTCGTAGCGCTCGCCGGAAAGCAGCTCGGCCATGGACCTGCCCTTCAGCTGCTCGGGCTCCATGCCGAACCAGCCGGCATAGGCGCGGTTGGCCATCCGGTTGCACAGGTCCCGGTCCCAGTAGCCGATCATCGACGGCAGCGCATCGACGATGTTGCGCAGGTCGTGCAGGGCGCGGTCGAGCGCGGCCGTGCGGTCGCGCACCTGGCGGTCCAGCGACGCATTCAGCGCTTCCAGCTGCATGCGGGCGGCCTTGGCGGCGCGCATGTCGCGGAAGGTCATGGCCAGGCCGGCCAGGTTGCCGCCGGGGCCGTGGATGGGGGCCGCGCTCACCGACACCTCGACCACGCTGCCGTCGCGGTGGCGGCGCTGGGTCTCGAACGGCGCGACCCGCGTGCCGGCGCCGACGCTGGCGAACACCGCCGCATCCTCGTCGAGCCAGGCAGGCGCCGGCAGCATGTCCTTGATGGGCCGGTCGAGCACCTGCGCCGCCGCGAAGCCGAACAAGCGCTCGGCCCCGCCGTTCCACTCCGTGATCGTGCCGTCCAGCCGCACACCGACGATGCCGTCGTCGGAGGCCTCGACGATGGCGGCGCGCTGGGCCCGTTCCAGGCGCAGGCTGCGCGCGCGGCGGCGGCGCTGCGCCAGCAGGAAGCTGACGCCGCCGGCGAGGCCGGCCAGCAGCGTACCGACGGCGACCACCAGCGCCGGCGACGTCAGGTGGAGTTCCTCGGCCAGGGCCGGCCGCGCCCGCACGCGCGCCACCCATTCACGGTTGAACATCGGGAACCGGATGACGGTGGACGGCAACCCGTCGGCCGCCGGTTCGGCCCCTTCCGACACATAGAACGTCGCATCGCTGGCGCTGCCGGCATCGCGCAGTTCCAGCCAAACCATATCCTCCGGCAGTTCGAGGGTCGCCAGCACGTCGTCGATGACGATCGGCGCATAGCTCCAGCCTGCCACGCCCGGGCTCGCCGGTCCTGCCTGGAAGGAGCGATGCGTGATCGGCAGCAGCATCAGGAAGGAACGCAGCCTGCGTCCCGTCTCCTGCACCAGCGTGATCGGTTCGGTGATCGCGGTGCTGCCCGTGGCCTGCGCCGCCAGCGCGGCGTTGCGCCGGCGGCCCTCGGAGGCGATGTCGAGGCCGACGGCGGTGCTGTTGGGGGCCTGCGGCTCGACGTAGGAAATGATGAAGCGCTCTCCCGCATGCGGCGCGAGCTGGCGCAGGGTGAAGCCGGGACGGCCGGCGGCGCGCATGCGCCCGGCGAACGCTGCCATCTGGTCCTCGGGCACGCGCCAGATCAGGCCGAACGCGCGCGCGCCGGGGAATTCCTTCGCGATGTCCCGGCTGGCGCCATAGCGCCGCACCTGCTCGGGCGACGGCAGCCCGCCCTGGGCCACCACCACCCCGCGCATCCCGCGCAGGCCGTATTCGAAGCTGTG
>DAMAFT010000290.1:0-5908 GCA_031995805.1 Massilia sp. | reverse complement strand
ACCACCGACCCCAGCATTATGAGTGCTGTGCTCTAACCAGCTGAGCTATATCACCAAAGCGGGGTGCATTATGCCGCCCGACCCCGAAAGTGTCAAGGCTACCCCTTCCGGGTGTTCCTGTCTACCTGTGTTCGGCGCGCAACGCCTGTACGCGCGACAGCACTTCCCCGGCCGGGTCCGGTCCCAGGCAGTCGACGACGATCCGCTGCGGCATCGCGCGCAGCCAGGTCAGCTGGCGCTTGGCCAGCTGGCGCGTGGCGACGATGCCGGTCTCGCGCAGGCCGGCGCGGTCGATCGTGCCGTCCAGGTATTCCCAGGCCTGGCGGTAGCCCACGCAGCGCATCGACGGCAGCTGCGGCGACAGGTCGCCGCGGGCGCGCAGGCGCGCCGTCTCGGCCACGATGCCGGCGTCGTCGCGCGTGCCCAGCATCTGGTCGAAGCGCAGCGCGATGCGTTCGTGCAGCACGGCGCGGTCGGACGGCTCCAGCGCGAACGACACCAGCTCGAACGGCAGCGCGGGCCTGGCGCGCCGCGCCAGCAGCGCCGACATCGGCTGGCCGGACAGTTCGATGATTTCCAGCGCCCGGTTGATGCGCTGGGCGTCGTTCGGCGCCAGGCGCGCGGCCGTGACGGGGTCGAGCGCACGCAGCCGCTCGTGCAGCGCCGGCCAGCCGAGGCGCGCCGCATCGGCGTCGAGGCGGGCGCGCACGGCCGCGTCGGCCGTCGGCAGGTCGTCCAGGCCGTCGACCAGGCCCTTGAAATACATCATCGTACCGCCGACCAGCAGCGGCAGCCGGCCGCGCGCGGCGATCTCGCCCACCAGGCGGATCGCATCCTCGCGGAACTGCATGACCGAATAGGCGTCGAGCGGATCGATGATGTCGATCAGGTGGTGCGGGACGCTGGCCAGTTCTTCCGGCGTCGGCTTGGCCGTGCCGATGTCCATCTGGCGGTAGACGAGGGCGGAGTCGACCGACACGATCTCGGACGGGATCGCGCGCGCGATCGCCAGGGCGGCGGCCGTCTTGCCGGACGCGGTCGGGCCCATGATGGCCACGGCCATCGGCTTCTGCTGGTCCGCCATGCTCATTGCCCGCGCAGGAATAGTTTATCCAGTGCGGCGATCTCCAGCTGCACCCAGGTCGGGCGGCCGTGGTTGCACTGGTCGGCGCGCTCGGTCGCTTCCATCTGGCGCAGCAGGGCGTTCATCTCGGGCACGCTCAGGATGCGGTTGGCGCGCACCGCCGTGTGGCAGGCGAGGGTGCCGAGCAGTTCGTTGCGGCGCTCGACCAGCACGCGCGAGCCGCCGTATTCGCGCACGTCGCGCAGCACGTCGCGCGCCAGCGTCTGGGCGTCGGCGTTCTTCAGCAGCACCGGCACGGCGCGCACGGCCAGGGTCGTCGGCGACACGGCGGCGATGTCGAAGCCGAGCGCCTGCAGGGTGTCCGCTTCTTCCTGCGCGGTGCCGACTTCGATGGCATCGGCGAAGAAGGTCACCGGGATCAGCATCTGCTGCACCTGCATGCGCTCGCCGCCGGCCTGGGCATCGAGCGCGTTCTTGAGGTTCTCGTACAGGATGCGCTCGTGGGCCGCGTGCATGTCGACCAGCACCAGGCCCTTGCGGTTCTGCGCCAGCACGTAGATGCCGTGCAGCTGGGCCAGGGCGAAGCCGAGCGGGAAGTCGTCGTCGGAGGCGGGGGCGGAGCTGACGTCCAGCGCCACGTCCTGGACGGCGCGCGCTGCGCTTCCGGTCCCGTCGCCGTCCCTGGGGGCGGCGAACAGGGCGCCGTAGTCGCCGGTGCGCTGCGGTACGCCGGCGCCGGACGGCGCGTCCCAGCGGCTGCCGGGCGCGAACGGGGAAGGCGAGAATGTCGGCGACGCCAGCTGCGCGCCGAACGAGGCCTGCTCGTGCGGGCGGCGCCAGGCCGGAGAGGAACCCCCACCGCCACCGCCGCCGCCCGTCGCGCCAGCGCCGTGCCCGGCACCCTGGCCGAACAGGCCGCCGAGGCGGTCGAGCGAGGTGCTGGACGGCGCGATCTCGGCCGCGCTGATCGGCGCCGGTGCATTGCCGTGCGACGTGGCCGACGTGCGCGCCAGCGCGCGCTGGACGGCGTGGAACACGAACTGGTGCACGGCGCGGCTGTCGCGGAAGCGCACCTCGATCTTCGACGGGTGCACGTTGACGTCGACCATGGCCGGATCGAGTTCCAGCGCCAGCACGTAGGACGGGAAGCGGTCGCCGTGCAGCACGTCCTCGTAGGCGGCTTTTACGGCATGCACTAGCAGCTTGTCCCGCACGAAGCGGCCGTTGACATAGAAATACTGGCTGTCGGCACGCGCCTTCGAGGCGGTCGGCAGGCCGACGTAGCCGTGCAGGCGCAGCGGGCCGGCCGATTCGTCCAACTGCAGGCGCGCCTCGCCGAAGTCGTTGCCGAGGATCTGGGCGCTGCGCTTGGCCGCTTCGCTGACGTTCCAGTGGTCGATGGTGCGGCCGTTGTGCGTCAGGCTGAACGACACGTCCGGCCGTGCCAGCGCGATGCGGCGCACGACCTCGGCGCAGTGGCCGTACTCGGTCTGCTCGGATTTCAGGAACTTGCGCCGCGCCGGCGTGTTGAAATACAGGTCCTGCACGTCGATCGTGGTGCCGTGCGGGCCCGACGACGGCGTCGGCGTGCCCAGGTGCGAACCGACGATTTCCCAGGCGTGGGCCGCATCGCGCGTGCGCGAGGTGATCTTGACGGCGGCGACCGAGGCGATCGAGGCCAGCGCCTCGCCGCGGAAACCCAGCGTGTTGACGTTCTCGAGGTCGGTCAGCGACGCGATCTTCGACGTCGCATGGCGCGCCAGCGCCAGCGGCAATTCCTCGGGTGGGATGCCCTTGCCGTTGTCGGTGATGGCAATGCGCTTGACACCGCCTTCCTCGAGGCGGACCGTGACCTGGGTAGCGCCCGCATCGAGCGCATTCTCGAGCAGCTCCTTGACGACGGCCGATGGCCTTTCGACAACTTCGCCGGCGGCGATCTGCGAGATGAGCTGGTCGGGAAGCTGCTGGATGGGGCGATGGGTGGAAACCGGGGCGTTCATCGAGTCATTATAGCTTGATGCCCATTCCACCCAACACGCCTGTTTGATTTTCGCCAAACCGGGGTCAGACCCGGGGTCTGACCCCGGTTTGAGGGAAATCAGGGCTGTTCGCGGACCGGGATCGGGGCGGCGCACAGGTCGATGTGGCCGGAGGAGTACTTGGTGAACGGGCCGCCGCGGTGGCGCTGGGCGTCGACGACGGTCTGGTAGGTGGCCGTTTCGGTACGCATCACCTCGAACTTGCTGCGCTCGGCCGGCGGCAGGTCGGCGGCCACCTTGACCGACGCGATCGGGACGTTCATGCCCGGCTTGTCGTAGAAGCCCATCGGCATCGGGCCGCGCGGCAGGGCCGCCAGTTGCGGCATGCCGGAGATCACGCGGCCGACCACCGTCAGGTTGCGGTCCAGGTGGCGCGCCGGGCCCAGCACGGCGTACAGCGCGGTGCCGCCGCCGCTGTCGGCATCGTTGTCGCGCGCCACGGCGACCATGCCGTAGCAGTGCGCCAGCCAGGTCTCGCCTGTCTTCGGGTCGCGTCCGACCGGGAAGCCGTCCGAGTGGCCGACCTGGGGCGCGTAGCCGTCGACGTCGGGCAGGCGCGTGAAGTGCTTGTCGTTCGCCATCGGCACGGTGAACTCGGCCTTCAGCGTCTTTTGTGCCCCCTTGACCGGACGGGCGTCCGGGGTCTCGTCCTTCGGGTCGCCCCACTGCACGACCCAGTTGTCCTGCACGCGCACGACGGCCAGGCCGTCGAAATAGCCGTTGCGCACCAGCGCCTTGATGTTCTTGACGTGGTTCGGCGCGAATACCGGCGACAGTTCGATCACCACGCGGCCCCACGGCATTTCCATGTACAGCGTGTTGTCCGGGGCCAGCGCGCGCCAGTCGGTCGGCTTCGACGTCTTCAGGATGTCGGCCACGCTGGGTTTCGGCGGCAATTCCTTCGTCTTGTCCGCGGCGGCGGCCGCGCCGGCGCCGCACGCCAGCAGTGCGCAGGCACCCAGCAGCAGGGTGCGTTGGATCGTCCGTATTGCCTTCATGAGGGGCCTATTGTGCGTAGTGGATATGCGTCAGATTGTAATCTGGAAAATAACTTATTTGAAACTTAAGCCAGGAAAGAATTTCTCTTTCGCAGGTCGGACCCCGGCCGATTCAGGATGGGACGGTGGTATCATGCCGGGCTACCATTTGGGATAACTATGGATCTGATGCAATTTTTCGACATGATCCTCCATGTCGATAAAACCCTGGGCGCCCTGCTCGCCCAATACGGCGTCTACGTCTACATCGTGCTGTTCGCGATCGTGTTCTGCGAGACGGGCCTCGTGGTCCTGTTTTTCTTCCCGGGCGACACGCTGCTGTTCATCGCCGGCGCCTTCTGCGCCACGGGGGAGATGAGTTATCCGCTGCTGACCGCGCTGCTGGTCATGGCCGCCGTCACCGGCAATACCCTGAATTACTACATCGGCAAGGCGATCGGCCACCGCGTGTTCACCCACGACTACCGCTGGCTGAACAAGGATGCGCTGCGCCGCACCCACGACTTCTTCGAGAAGCACGGCGGCAAGACCATCATCATGGCGCGCTTCGTCCCGGTGGTGCGCACCTTCGCTCCGTTCGTCGCGGGCATCTCGGAAATGACGCATGGCCGCTTCCAGATGTACAACGTGAGCGGTGCGCTGCTGTGGGTCGTCAGCCTGGTGACCGGCGGCTACTTCTTCGGCAATATGCCGTTCGTGCGCGACCACCTGACGACGATCGTGCTGGTCGGCGTCGGCGCCGCCGTCGTGCCGCTGGCGCTCGGCGGCCTGTACAAGTTCGGCCGGCGCATGATCAGCCGCTGAGCGCAGCGGCATCCTCGTACCTGTCCAGCGCGCCGCCTTGCCGGCGCGCTGTGCGTTTACAAGTTGTCTTTCAAGATATATCACGCGTGCATAGATTGCGGTCTCACCCTCAAGTTTACTGGCGGTAACGCCGTTAAAGCAGGAGACAGCATTTCCATTCGACTCCATGCGTAACCTGACCGCCAAGCTCGCCCTGCTCGCCTGTTGCAGCATCGCCATGAGCGCAAGCGCGAACGAACCCGCCTCCTCGGCAGCCGCCAAGCTGGCGGCCTCCATTTCCAAGCCCGCCTCGGCATCGCTGCCGCCCGCCGGCAAGAAGCCCGACCTGCTGCCGAACAAGGCCGCGCTCGCCGCTGCCGCCGCCGCGACCGCCGCGACCACTTCCAGCGCCGCGGCCGCCGCCAGCCCGAAGAGCGAAGAAGACGCCGAAGTCGAGTTGTCGGAAAAGATCGCCAAGCGCCTGGCCGAACTGCGCGAGCGCCAGCTGGCGCGCGCCAGCGCCGTCGCGCACGCGAAGAAGGCGGCCGACACCAGGCGCAAGCAGGAAGAGGAAGCCGCCGCGAAGGCGGCCGCCGCAGCCGCCGCGCTGGCGGCCGCGCCGAAGCGCGGCACCAACTGGTCGTATGAAGGCGAGCTCGGCCCGGCCAACTGGTCGAAGATCAACGACGGCTGGGCCAAGTGCGCGACCGGCAACCGCCAGTCGCCGATCGACCTGCGCGACGGCCTCAAGGTCAACCTCGAGCAGATCGGCTTCGACTACCACCCGTCCTCGTTCAACGAGGTCAACAACGGCCACACGATCCAGGTGACGGTTGGCGGCGGCAATTTCATTACCGTCGGCAACCAGACCTACGAACTGGAACAGTTCCACTTCCACCGCCCGTCGGAAGAGCGCATCAACGGCAAGGGCACGGAAATGGTCATGCACATGGTGCACAAGAGCTACGACGGCAAGGTCGCGATCGTCGCCGTGCTGCTCGAGC
>DAMAFT010000289.1:0-5918 GCA_031995805.1 Massilia sp. | reverse complement strand
GTCGCCGTCGTCGAACAGCGTCACGCCGATGCTGGGCGTGCTGGCGCAGCGGCAGGCGCCGAGGTCGAACGGCGCTGCCAGCGCGTCGAGGATGCGCCGGCCCACGCGCTGCGCCTCTGCCATCGCCTCCGGCGCCGTCGCGCCCAGGTTTTCCAGCACCACGACGAACTCGTCGCCGCCCAGGCGCGCCAGGTGGTCGGCGTCGCGCAGCGCCGCGCGCAGCCGTCCGGCGACCTGGCGCAGCAGCATGTCGCCGACGTCGTGGCCCATCGTGTCGTTGAGCAGCTTGAAGTTGTCCAGGTCGAGGAACATCAGGGCGCCCAGCCGGCGCGAGCGGCTGCTGCGGGCCAGGATCCGGCCCAGTTCCTCGACCAGGAAGCGGCGGTTCGGCAGGCCGGTCAGGTGGTCGAAATAGGCCAGCTCGTGGATGCGCCGCTCGGCGTCCTTGCGCTCGGTGAGGTCGGTGTTGGTGCCGGAGATGCGCAGCGCGCGGCCGGCGCCGTCGCGCAGCACGTAGCCGCGCGCCAGCACCAGCACGTCATGGCCGTCGCGGTGGCGCAGGCGGAACTCGATGGCGTAGCCCTGGCGCTCGGTGGCGAGCAGTTCGGTCAGGAAGGCGCTGACGCGCGGCTGGTCGTCCGGATGCATCAGGCGCAGCCAGGCGGAAGGATCCGCTTCCAGCTCGCCGGGGCGCCAGCCCACCAGTTCCCACCAGCGTTCCGAATAATACGCTTCGCCGCTGACGAGGTCCCAGTCCCAGGGCGCGTCGGTGGAGCCGCGCAGCACCAGTTGCAGGCGCCGTTCCGACTTCTGCAGCGATTGCTCGGCGCGCTTGAGCGCCGTGCAGTCGGTGAAGCTGACGACCACGCGCCGCACACGGCCCGCCTCGTATTCGGGATAGGCGCCGGCCAGCATCCAGCGGGTGTCGTCCGGCGTGGCGCCGGGCACGCCGACCACGAGGTCGGATACCTTGTGCCCGCTGCGCAGCACGCGGTTGACGGGGTAGTCCTGCTGCGGCATCGGGGTGCCGTCGGCCCGCACGAAGCCCCAGGCCGGCGCGTCCGCCGCCAGGCCGAGCACCTCGTTCTCGGCGCGCCCCAGCAACTGCAGGGCGAAGCGGTTGGCCGACAGGACGCGGCCGCCGGCATCGTGCACGACGATGCCGGCCGGGAGGTGGTCGAGCAGGTCGTCGAGGCGGCGCTGTATGTCTTCGGTAGCGCGGTGGGGGAGGGCGCGTTGCGGTTCCGTATGCATACGTAGTTTCGGTTTTTTATGCATACTAGCAGTTCCCCTGCAGGGGCGGCGCGAGCCTGCAGAGGTACCTGGTGCGCACCCCGTGCGCACCAGGCCACGTGTCAGGCTCCCAGCGCCCGGTAGCGGAAATCGCGCAGGCGGATCGCCCCGCTGCCCGCGCAGTAGATGCCGATCTTCAGGCTGAGGAAGCCACCGAACACGTTGTGGTGGATGCCCGAGACTTCCATGCGCAGGCCGTGCAGCGTCCAGGTGCGGCCGCCGTCGTGCGAGTAGCGGAAGGTGGCGACGTTGTCCTCGTTGGTCACCCGCACGCGCACGCTCGAGGTGGCGCGCCTTACCCGCATCCACTGCTGCTCCTCGGCGTATTCCCAGGTCTTGACCGTGTCCGCCGTGAAGCCCACGCCCACGTAGGCCTTGTGGTTGTAGAACAGCAGCAGTCCGCCTTCGGCCGCGCCGTCCAGTTCGATCGTCACCTCGGCTTCGTACGAGCGCTCGCCCACGCCGCAGGTCAGCGGCGAACTGTCGGCGGGCGAGGCGCCTTTCGCGCGCAGTTCCAGCATGCCGCCGGCGCGGCGCACGCGCGCCATCTCGTCCGGCGCCGGGTCGTGGAAGGTCCACTGGACGCCGAAGCGGTCGCGCGAGAAGTCATCCGACAGCGCCTGGCCGGACGGTCCGGCCTTGCCGCCGCGCGGCTTGGGCAGGGGGCGCGACAGGTCCCCTCCCCTGGCGCGGAACCAGCCGTCCGGCGTCCATTCGATCGGTTCCAGCAACGTCTGGCGTCCGAGCGTGCGGTAGCCGTTCTCGTAGCCGTGGTAGACCATCCACCAGTCGCCCGCCGGGCCCTCGACCAGCGTCGCGTGGCCGCGCGACCACCAGGGCTCGGCCGCGCTCGTGGTGCGCACCAGCGGATTGTGCGGGCAGTGTTCCCACGGGCCGTGGATCGACTTCGAGCGCGCCGCGATCACCATGTGGCCGGTCGGCGGTCCGGCCGTGCCGCCCACCGCCGTGACCAGGTAGAACCAGTCGCCGTGGCGCAGCAGCTTGGGGCCTTCCGGCGCGAAGTTCTCGACCACCCAGTCGTCCGGATAGCGCCAGGGCTGGTAGGCCGGTTCGACCTTGCCGTCGGTGGCCAGGCCGTCGTCCTTCAGGCGGATGCGCCGGATGCCGTTCACGAACAGGTAGCGCCGGCCGTCCTCGCCGACCACGTGGCCGGGGTCGATGCAGCCCTCGATGTGCAGGTCGACCGGGTCGCTCCACGGCCCTTCGATGCGGTCGGCCCAGATCGCGTAGATCGACCAGCGGTTGCCGTCCGGCGCGGCCGGGATGTAGATGAAGTAGCGCCCGTCGTGCTTGCACAGGTCGACGGCCCAGATGGTGCCGAGCGGCTTGGACAGGGCCGGACCCACCGGCGCCCAGTTCACCAGGTCGGTCGAATGCCAGATCACGATGCCCGGGTAGGAGTAGAAGGACGAGAAGGTCATGTAGTAGTCCTTGCCGTCCTTGAGGATCGTCGGGTCGGGGTGGTCGCCGGCGACGATCGGGTTCAGGAAGGTGCCGTCGCCCAGGTCGGCCGTGCGCTGGCCCTCGATGCCGCGGCCCCAGCGCGCGGCCGCGAGGCCGGGGCCGCGGGGCGCGGCGGCGACGGATGCCTGTGCGGAAGCGGATGCTGATGCGGGCAGCAGGGCGGGCGCGGCGGCGCCGGCCAGCAGGGTCTTGAACGCCTTGCGGCGCGCGTTATCGGTCAAGCTCGTCTCCATCGTCGCTGTTGTCGGGAATCCGGCAAGCGTATATGAAAACGATTTCATGAACAAGCGGCGGACCTCATTTCATCAGCATGGTGCCGAACATCGCCAGTACCGCCACCAGCATCAGGCCGGTGCACAGCCAGCCGAGCACCTCGAGCGGGCGCGGGATGGGCAGCGCACCCATGACGCGCGGGCTGCTGGCCACGACCATCATCATCGCCATGACCGGCACGGCGATCACGCCGTTGATGACGGCACTCCAGAACAGGGCGCGCATCGGGTCGATTTCGGTGAACACGATGCCGACGCCGGCCAGCGTGGCGACGATGATGATGGCGTAGAACTTGCGCGCCGCCGCGAACTCGAGGTCCAGGCTGCTCTTCCAGTGGAACACGCCGGCCAGCGCATAGGCGGCGGAGCCGGCCAGCACCGGGATCGCCAGCAGGCCGGTGCCGACGATGCCCAGCGCGAACAGCAGGAAGGCCAGTTCGCCGGCGATGGGTTTCAGGGCCGACGCGGCTGCGGCCGAGCTCTGGATGTCGTGCACGCCGTGCACTTGCAGCGTGGCGGCCGCCGTCAGCATGATGAAGAAGGCGACCACGTTCGACACGCCCATGCCGACCGCGGTGTCGAAGCGGATGCGGCTGAACTGCTCGGCCACCTGGGCCGGCGCATGGCGCAACGGCGCGGCGTGGCGGTCGGCGCGCAGCTCCTCGACTTCCTGCGAGGCCTGCCAGAAGAACAGGTAGGGACTGATGGTGGTGCCGAACACGGCGACGACGGTGGTCACGTAGTCCTTGTTCCATGCGAACTGCGGCCGGAATACCGCCTGCGCCACCTCGGCCCAGGGCACGCGCACGACGAACACGGTGGCCACGTAGGCCAGCAGCACGAGCGTCAGCCATTTCAGCACGTCGACGTAGCGGCGGTAGGGCAGGAATACCTGCAGCAGCACCGACAGCACGCCGAAGCCCACGGCATACCATTGCGGCCGGCCCGGCGCGACGAGGGCCATGGCGTCGCCCATGGCGGAGATGTCGGCGGCGATGTTGATCACGTTCGCCAGCGCCAGCAGCCCGACGACGGCCAGCACCAGCCAGCGCGGCGCCAGGCGCTGCAGGTTGGCGGCCAGCCCGCGTCCGCTGACGCGGCCGATGCGCGCGCTGATGACCTGGATCGCCACCATCAGCGGATAGGTGAGCAGCATGGTCCACAGCAGCCCGAAGCCGAAGCCCGCGCCGGCCTGGGAATAGGTGGCGATGCCGCTCGGGTCGTCGTCGGCGGCGCCCGTGATCAGGCCGGGGCCCAGCCGCGCAAGTCCCGAGGGCGGGTGCGCCGTCTCCTTGTCGTCATCGCATGCCATGGGGCCATCATGAACCCCGGGGGCGGACTGCGTTGTTCGCTTGCGCACACAAGCGCCGCGGTTCTGGTCGATCCGCGTGCGGGTCAGCCCGCCGGCTTCAGGTAGCGGCGCAGCCGCGCCAGCAGTTCCTGCGGCTGGAACGGCTTGATGATGAAGTCGTTGGCGCCGGCGTCGAGCGCGCGCACGGTGTCGCGCTCGGTGTTCTTGGCGGTCAGCATGATGACCGGAGACGCTTCCCAGCCGGCCTGCGCGCGGATCAGGCCGAGGATCTCGAAGCCGTCCACGTAGGGCAGCATCACGTCCAGCAGCACCAGGTCCGGCGGCGGCTGCGACACGACGTGCTGCACCGCGGCGCGGCCGTCGGCCGCGTGGGTCACCAGGTAGCCCTGGCGCTCCAGCATGAAGATCAGGACTTGGGCGATGTGGACGTCGTCCTCGACGACCAGGACACTGGGCTGGGCACGCATGGCTGGATGGGCTCGATGGGCGGGAAAATCCCATTATACCCATCCGCAGGCCATCCGATTTCACATTCGGGGCCGGGCGTGCCCGGCGCCCGCGCTCATTCGCCCGGCAGGTCGAACAGCAGCAGTTCCGCGGCCTCGGCGTGCTCCAGCACGAGCCGGCTCTCGGCGCCGATCTTCAGCGCGTCGCCGTCCTTGAGCGGCACGCCGTTGACGCTGACGTCGCCGCGGATCACGTGGACGTAGGCCAGGCGTCCCGGATCGAGCGCATGTTCGACCTTGTCGCCTTCGTCCAGGATGGCGGCATAGACGGCCGCGTCCTGGTGGATCAGCACCGAGTCCTGGCGGCCGTCGCCGGAGGCGATCAGGCGCAGCCGGCCTGTCTTGCTGGCGGCCGAGAAGTGCTTTTCCTCGTAGCTGGGCGCGATGCCTTTCACGTTCGGCTGGATCCAGATCTGCAGGAAATGCACTTCGTCCGTCTTCGAGCCGTTGAACTCGCTGTGGCGCACGCCGCTGCCGGCGCTCATGCGCTGCACGTCGCCGTAATGCAGCACCGAGCCGGTACCCATGCTGTCCTTGTGCTCGAGGGCGCCGTCCAGCACGTAGGAGATGATCTCCATGTCGCGGTGGCCGTGCGTGCCGAAGCCGGCGCCGGGGGCGACGCGGTCTTCGTTGATCACCAGCAGCGGGCCGAAGCCGCTGTGGCGCGGATCGTAATAGTCGGCGAAGGAAAAGCTGTGCTTCGATTTCAGCCAGCCGTGGTGGGCGGCGCCCCGTTCTTCGCTCCTGCGTACTTCCATCATGATGTGCTCCTCGTGTGTGGATTCGATGGATGCAGTATAGGGAGCCGGGCCGGCAATGAAAAACGAGTTATTTGGCGAGCTGTGATCGAAAAAATCGAATGTTCAGCGCCGCAGCGGATCGAGCAGCCCGCGCAGGGCATTGTGGTCGAGCTCGTACATCAGTTCGAGCAGCTCGCCCAGTTCTCCTTGCGGAAACCCCTGGCGCGCGAACCAGGACAGGTAGTGGGCCGGCAGGTCGGCGACGACGGTGCCCTTGTATTTGCCGAAGGGCATTTCGCGGACCAGGAGC
>DAMAFT010000288.1:0-5927 GCA_031995805.1 Massilia sp. | reverse complement strand
GGAATTATTTGTTGTTGAGCATGCGTGGCGTCAGAGCGCACATCCTCACAGAATGCGTGAAGTTGACGTAGATTAACGCTGTTTCAGTGCAAAGTCGATGGCAAAGCGATATCCATCAGCGCCCAGTCCGCAGATCGTGCCTTGCGCGATCGCGGACAAAAACGAGTGCTGCCGAAACTCCTCACGCTTGTGAATATTGGAGATATGGACTTCCACAAATGGAATGTCGACCCCCGCCAGCGCATCGCGCAGCGCCACGCTGGTATGGGTCAGTCCGCCCGGGTTGATGACGATCGCGTCCACGCCCTCCGTCTTCGCTGCGTGGATGCGGTCGATCAGCGCTCCTTCATGGTTGCTCTGGAAGCAATCGATACTGCTTCCAGCCGCCGCCGCCTGCTCGCGAGCTGCCTGTTCGATGTCGGCCAGCGTCGTTGCGCCATACACCGCAGGCTCGCGCGTCCCCAACAGATTCAGGTTGGGGCCATTGAGCAGCAGTAGCTTTTTCGCCATGTTGGAACCGCCTGTTTGCCCGAAAGACAGGCATTTTGCCGCCAACGTTACAGGTTGGCAAGCGATATGAGGAAGTCTGGAACGAAGTGAACGACCGTTCGCCGGCCGCCGCCGTCCACCCGCCGTCAACCCTTGAGCGCCGCCAGGTCTGCGCGCAACTGGTCGAACTTCAAACGGCCCAGGTAAGTCTTCCGTACCTGGCCATCTGCGCCGATCAGGACGGTATAGGGCAGGCCCCCGTTCGCATTGCCCAGCCCGCGCGCCAGGTCGGTCGCGCCCAGGCCGCCCACGTAGAGCGGATAGGAAATCTTGCGCTTGCTGGCGAATTCGGCGAGATTGGACGGCGAATCGATGCCGATGCCGATCACATGGAAGGTCTTGCCGCCATCCCTGGCCGCCAGCTCGGACAGTTCCGGCATTTCCTGCACGCAGGGCGCGCACCACGATGCCCAGAAATTCACCAGCAGCGGCTTGCCCTTCCACTGGGCCAGCGACTGCGGCTTGCCGGCCAGGTCGTTGAGCGACTGGGCGTACAGGTTCGCTGCCGCCGTATGCGCGCGGTCGTCGGTCGGGGCATAGCTGGTCGTGACCGGGCCCTTGGCGTCCTGGCGCACGCCGGCGATGGCGCCGAGCACGGTGAACGCGGTGGCGAGGATGGCGTAGGCCGCCAAGTGTTTCTTGTTCATCGTGATTGCTGCTCTTCTTCGTTGATCATGAGGGTGCGCAGGCCGGCGGCGTCGACCCGCTGCAGGCGGCCGTCGGCGCGTGGCTTGAGCGCCCCGCGCAGGTCGTTCATTTCGTACAGTTCCGCGTGCACGGTTTCCTTCTGCCAGCCGAAGCTCACCGTCTCGACAGGGTCGTGGCGGCCGCCCTTGAAGTGCGGCGTTTCCGAGATGTCGATGTCGACGCCGCGGCCCAGCAGCCAGATCTCGACTTCCTTGGCGCTGTCGACGAACAGTTGCAGGTGGATGTCGTCGTGTTCGCCGGCGCTGCCCGTCAATACGGGGCCGGTGAGGTAGGGACGGAAGTCGGCCAGCTGCTCCATCACTTCCAGCGCCGCCTGGCGCAGGCGCTTCAGGCGCGCGGCCTGGGCCGGGCCGTGGAACAGCGCCTGGTAGCGGCGCACCTCGTCCTCGACCTGGATATTATCCGGAAGATAATTAGGCGCGGGGCGGTCCACCCCCAGTACCTGGCGCGCGGCCTTGGCCTTGGCGGTGCCGTAGTCTGCCCCATCCTGGGCGATCATGCGCGCCGCCGTTGCTGCGATGCGTGCGCGCAAGGTTTGGAGGTCATCGTTTGGATTAGGCATCATGTGCGAGATCATACTCTTGAACGGAAAATGGCATCGTGTCGGGTAGAATCGCGTATTCGTCTTTTCCCGTTGGACTCCTGACTTCATGCACATCCATATCCTCGGCATCTGCGGCACCTTCATGGGCGGGCTGGCCGTCCTGGCCAAGGAGGCCGGCCACCGCGTCACCGGCTGCGACGCCAACGTCTATCCCCCGATGAGCACCCAGCTCGAGGCCCAGGGCATCGAACTGATCCAGGGCTACGGCCCGGAACAGGTCGCCCTGGAGCCGGACCTGTACGTGATCGGCAACGTGATGACGCGGGGTAATCCGCTGGTCGAGGAAATCCTGAACCGCGGCCTGCGCTACGTGTCCGGCCCGCAGTGGATCGGCGACCATATCTTGCGTGACAAATGGGTGCTGGCCGTGGCCGGCACGCACGGCAAGACCACGACCACGTCGATGCTGGCCTGGATCCTGGAAGACGCGGGTTACGCGCCGGGCTTCCTGATCGGCGGCGTGCCGATGAATTTCGGCGTGTCGGCGCGCCTGCATGGCGACAAGCCAAGCGACTTCTTCGTGATCGAGGCCGACGAATACGACACCGCCTTCTTCGACAAGCGCAGCAAGTTCGTGCACTACCATGCCAAGACCGCGGTGCTGAACAACCTGGAATACGACCACGCCGACATCTTCCCCGACATCGGCGCCATCGAGACCCAGTTCCACCACCTGGTGCGCACCGTGCCGGGCGTGGGCCGGCTGGTCGTGAATGGCGATGAAGCGTCGCTCGGCCGCGTGCTCAAACGCGGTTGCTGGAGCGACAAGGAAAGCTTCGGTTCGGCCGACGGCGTCGACTGGGCCATGGTCGAGCATCCGGGCGGCGCCAGTTTCGACGTCCTGTTCAAGGGAGAATTTCAGGGCACCGTGGGTTGGGACCTGACCGGCAAGCACAACCGCTCGAACGCGCTGGCCGCGATCGCCGCCGCGCGCCACGTCGGCGTGCCGCCGGCCCAGGCCATCGCATCGCTGGCGCGCTTCCAGAGTGTCAAGCGGCGCATGGAAGTGCGCGGCACGGTCGGCGGCGTGACCGTCTACGACGACTTCGCCCACCACCCGACCGCGATCGCCACCACCGTCGGCGGCCTGCGCCAGAAGCTCGGCACGGCGGAGAGCGGCAAGGCGGGCCGCATCCTGGCGGTGCTGGAACCGCGCTCGAACACGATGAAGCTGGGCGCCATGAAGGATGCGCTGCCGGGCAGCCTGAAGGATGCCGACCTCGTGTTCGGCTTCGGCAGCCAGCAGGCGCTGGGCTGGTCGCTGGGCGACGCCCTGAAGCCGCTGGGCGCGATCGCGCACAGCTTCGACCAGCTCGACTACCTGGTGCAGGCCGTCGTGCAGGCCGCGCAGCCGGGCGACCACATCCTGGTGATGAGCAACGGCGGCTTCGGCGGCGTGCACACCAAATTGCTGGAAGCGCTGGCGGCGCGCGGCGCATGAACGCGCTGCCGTCCGCCGTCCCCGCCGGACGCATCCTGTACCTGCACGGCTTCCGCTCGTCGCCGCGCTCGTTCAAGGCGCGCGTGGTGCAGGAACGCATGACGCGCCTGGGGCGCGCCGGCGACCTGTTCTGCCCGCAGCTGCCGGCGTCGCCGCGCGCGGCGATGGACCTGGTGCTGGGCCTGGTCGAACGCTACGCGGACGACCTCGCCATCATCGGTTCCTCGCTGGGCGGCTTCTACGCGACCTGGCTGGCCGAGCGCCTGGGCTGCCGCGCCGTCGTCATCAACCCGGCCGTCGATCCGCTGTCGCGGCTGGCGGCGCATGTCGGCACGACGACGGCCTGGCATTCGGACGAGCCGTTCGAGTTCAGGCAGGAATACATCGGCGAACTGGCGGCGCTGAAGGTCGAACGGATCACGCGGCCGGAGCGCTATTTCCTGCTGGCCGCCAGCGGCGACGAGGTGCTGGACTGCCGCGAGATGGTGGCGCACTATGCGGGCGCGCGCCAGCACGTGATCGACGGCAGCGACCATGCGATCCCGGAATTCGGGCAATACGTCGACGAGGTGCTGGCGTTCTGCGGCATCGTCGACCGGCAGGGCAAGGACGACGACAAGGATAACGACAAGGATAACGACCAGGGCGCGACCGGATCGGACCCGGTGCGTTGAGGGCGGCATCGCTGCGCCGCGCCCGCTGGCTGGCGCATCCGGACGGCGTGCGCGCGCCGGCCGCCCTGCGCGACTGGCTCACGACGCCCGGCTCGCTGACCGCGCGCCTGGTGGCGCACAGCGGCCGGTTCCGCGTGCAGAAGCTGCGCCAGGCCGGCAATGTCTGCCTGGCCGACGAGGCGCACGCGATCGGCCTGCCGCGCGCGCGCCGCGTGCTGGAACGCGAAGTGCTGTTGCGCTGCGACGGCATGCCGGTGGTGTATGGCCACACGGTGGTGCCGCTGGCGGCGACCGCCAGCGACTGGCCGCTGTTTTCCGCGCTGGGCGAGCGCTCGCTCGGCACGACGCTGTTTTACGATCCGCTGGTACGGCGCGGCCGGCTGGAATTCGCCCGGATCCGTCCGGGGCATCCGCTGCTGGCGCGCGTGCACGCGGCGCTGGCGGCGAACGCCGTGCCGTTCGACGCGCATGCGACCTGTTTTGCCCGGCGCTGCGTGTATCGCCGCCGTCAAGGCCTGCTGCTGGTCACCGAGGTATTCTTGCCGGCGGTGCTGAAGCTGCCGGCCACACCCATCAAGAACACGAAATAACATTATGAACGTATTTTTCGAAGAATCCGGCGACTTCAAGGTCGGCACCGTGTTGTCGCAGGCCGGCGAGGCCTACCAGGTCGAGATGCCGAGCGGGAAGCGCACCACGGTCAAGGCGCGCGACGTGATGCTGCAGTTCGACAAGCCGGACCCGGCCACGCTGCTGGAGCAGGCCAAGGCCGTGGCGGCGGACGTCGACCTGGAATTCCTGTGGGAAGTCGCGGGCGAGGAAGAGTTCGGCTTCGCCGAGCTGGGCGCCGAATACTTCGGCCACGCGCCGCTGCCGTTCGAGGCGGCGGGCCTGGTGCTGGCGCTGCACAACGCCCCGATCTACTTTTATAAGAAGGGGCGCGGCCGCTACAAGGCGGCGCCCGAGCAGTCGCTGCGCGCGGCGCTGGCCGGCATCGAGAAGAAGAAGCAGCAGGCCATCGTGCAGGCGTCCTACGTCGACGAACTCAAGGCCGGCAGGCTGCCGGCGGCGCTGCAGCCGCTGGTGCAGCAACTGCTGTTCAAGCCGGACAAGAACAGCATCGAATACAAGGCGCTCGACACCGCCGCGAGCGAGCTGCAGACCACGCAGCAGCGCCTGATGCTGAGCACCGGCGGCATCGCCTCGGCCAAGGAATTGCACATGGCGCGCTTCCTGTTCGAGAATTTCCCGCGCGGCGCCGGCTTCGCGCCGGTGGCGGTGCCTTCGGCGCCGGCCGACCTGCCGCTGGCCAAGGTGGCCGCGTTCTCGATCGACGACGTGACCACCACCGAGATCGACGACGCCTTCTCGGTCGAGCGGCTGGACGACGGCCTGGTCCGCGTGGGCATCCACATCGCGGCGCCGGGCCTGGGCATCCGTCCGGACGACGCCATCGACAAGATCGCGCGCGCGCGCATGTCGACCGTCTACATGCCGGGCGACAAGATCACGATGCTGCCGGACGAGGTCGTCGACGCGTTCACGCTGGCCGAGGGCAAGGATTGCCCGGCGCTGTCGCTGTACGCCGTGCTGGACCCGGACGGCTGGTCGGTGCTGTCCACCGAGACGCGCGCCGAGCGCGTGCCGATCCAGGACAACCTGCGCCACAACGATCTCGACGAGCTGGTCAACGAAGAGACGCTGGCCAGCGGGGCGGGCGACTATCCGCACAAGGAAGCGCTGGGCCTGCTGTGGCAGTGGGCGCTGAAACTGGAAGCGGGCCGCATGCAGAAGCGCGAAGCGTTCGGCCTGAAGCCCGAGCAGGCCAACCGCGTCGATTTCAATTTCTACGTCGAGGACGACGTCGTCACGATCCTGCGCCGCAAGCGCGGCGCGCCGCTGGACAAGATCGTGGCCGAGCTGATGATCTTCGCCAACAGCACCTGGGGCA
>DAMAFT010000287.1:0-5930 GCA_031995805.1 Massilia sp. | reverse complement strand
GCGGCTTCGCGGTCCAGAGCCACGGGGCGGCATTCATCCGGCGCGAGGCTGCCGGCACCACGGTCGGCATCGTGCTGCCGCGCGGGACGGCCGCCGCCGCGCGGCATGCGGGGCCGTCCCGCGCCGACCAGCCCGTGCGGCTGGATGGCATCCGGCTGCTTTACGTGGAAGACGATCCGCAGGTGGCGGAGACGACGCTCGCCCTGCTGGAGGGACTGGGCGCCGTGGTGAGGACGGCCGACGGCCCCGACGCCGCCATTGCCGCCGGCCTGGCGGCCACCGACGTGGTGCTGTCGGACGTGATGATGCCGGGCTCCATGGACGGCATCGGCCTGGCGCACTGGATCGCCGATCGGCATCCCGGCGTCCCGGTCGTGCTCGTCAGCGGTTACATGGTCGATCCACAGCGGCTTCCGGCCCTGGACGTCGAACTCGTGCGCAAGCCGGCAAGCCTGCCGGTGCTGGCCGCGGCAATCCTGCGCGCGGCGCGGCGCGGGAATGGGCGCGCAGGCGGAATACGCTGACGGCATCCCACCCTTGCAAGCCCGGCATCAGGTCGCCACGCCGGCGCCGGATTGCTGTACCAGCAATGCCCTGACGGTCAGCAAGGCGCCGGCGAAGTCGAGCTGGCGAACCTGGTCGACCAGCCGCGCCTGCACGGATCCCGCCTGGACCTGCGGCGCCAAGCGGTCGGCGATATCCAGCGCGCGCGCCGGCTGGACGCCGCCAGCACGCGCAATCCCGGCCGTAGCGCTACCGCGGGCCGGCCCGGCGCCTCGCGCGGCGCGAGATCGAACCAGAAGCGGTTGCCGGCACCGGGACTGCCGTCGAGCTGGAGGCGGCCGCCCTCGGGCCGACCAGGTGACGGCACAGCACCAGCCCCATCCCGGGTCCGCCGAAGCGCCGCGAGATCGACGCTTCGGCCTGGGTGAAGCCGTCGGCGATGCGCTGGCGTTGCCCCGCACTGATCGCGATGCCCGTGTCGGCGACCTCGCAACGGCTGTGCACCTGGTCCCCGTCATGCGCGAGCATCCCGACGCGGACCGCGACGCTGCCGCTGTCGGTGAACTTCAGGGGATTGCCGGCAAGGTTGGTCAGTATCTACATGTCTGCAATGGATCGCTAGCGTTTGCATACAAAGGTTACAGCTGGGTTACAGGTGAAAGCCCGTCACCGGATAGTGCGATAACCTGCTCTTTCTTACTACCCAGAACCAGCCCGATGAAGCGATACATTCTCGTTGTCGACCATGACGTGTCTGCCAGGCAAGCGACCGCACGCATGGCGGAATTGCTTGGCTATCACACGATCAATGTCGATAGCGCGGACCTGGCGCTGGGGGTACTCAAGGCAGTCATGATCGACGTGTTGCTGCTCGGCTCGCTCGGTGCCGATGACGACGAGCGCGCCGTCCTCGCCGCGATCGCCCGCCGCGCGCAACCGTCGATCCGCGTCCTTGTCACGGATGATCGCCGTTTGTCGAACGGCGGCATTCCCGAAGGGGATGCATGCCTCGCAGTTCCTTTCTCCATCCAGCAATTGGCCGATGCGCTAGGAAGGATGCGCCCGTGAAAGATTCCAATCCGACTATTTTCAGCACAAGACATGGTGCAATGCGAGGTGAAGAATGAAACTGGCACTCGTTTTCGAAAAGGACGACCACGCCGACGACAGAACCACCCAGATGTTGAAATGGTTCGGCTACACGACAGCGTCGGTGCGCAGCGCGCACGAAGCCTTCCGTGTCCTGGGTTCGATTACCGCGGACGTGATCGTGATCTACACCGTAACGAGTGCCGGGGAAAGACGGCTGATCCCCAACGAACTGAAGCGACTGGTGCCATCGTCGACGATCATCCTGATTGCGGACGACGACGAGGACTACCTGATGGCGAAACACAAGGACTTTCCCGGCGTGGACGTCGTGACGAAGCGCCCCGTGTCCGTCGACGCGTTTCGACGGATCCTCGAGCCGGAACTGGACAGGTGCCTACCGCGCACGCGGACCTTGCCGGACCGGGAGCGCAGGAAACGATAGGCGCGTACCCGGGGGAATGTCATCGACCAGCAAGCATCCGGTTTGATATTCAGTTGCCTGCCGGCGCGATCGATCGGAGTGAACAAGAACGATGACATGGGCATCCTCGACGCGGACAATCATGCCGGGATCGTCCGGGCCAGGTAAAACAGGGACTATTCCAGGACGCGCGGGGTCGCGCTCAAACGAGACCGATGCGCTGCAACGCGCACTTCAACTCCTCCTTGAAGCTGGAATAATCGACCGCCTTCTGCACGTACTCGATCGCGCCCAGTGCCTTGGCGCGCGCACGGTCGGCCGCCAGACCGGATCCCGAGACCACCATGACGGGCGGCGCCGCACGCGGAAGCGATTGCAGGCGCTCCATCAATTCGAATCCATCGACTCTCGGCATCTTGATGTCCAGCAGGAGCAGGTCGAAACGGCCTGTCTGCAGCATGTCGTAGGCCTCTTCGCCGTCGCCGGCACTCACGACCTCGAGACCCGCCGTGTATGTTTCGAGCGCGAGCCGCGTCAGCATGACGTCGATATTGAGGTCATCCACCAGCAGGATTCTTTTCACTTGCCCTTCCATTCCTTGTCATGCCGCGATTCATCGCATGTCGTTCCCGTCCACCAGCATGCAACAACGGCAGCGCCAGGCGCGGACACAGGGGATTTGCCGAATCCGGCGGACTGTAGCACACCATCGCCATGGCCGGCGCCGCCATCCGCTGTCGTGCGCCACGGCGGCTGCGGCGGCTCATCGGCATGGCAAGGAATGTGCAGCCCGGATTCGTCCCGGCATTGAACCGGCAAGCGGCGGCACTGTGATTTTGTGCGCGTTTTCGCGTATCCCTTTGGAATACAGTATGGCTGTGTGCCGACCGATCGTGAATGGAGCAACGACATGCAAACCCTCGAACTGCTGCTGGCCGTCCAGGTACACAGCCTTGCCGCCGACCTGCGCAGCAGCGCACGCGCCCGCTTCTACGCAGGCGTGTTCGAACGGCTGGGCGAAGACGAACGACAACACAGGCTGGCGGCATGGGACCGCGACAATCCGATCGCACGCTTCATTCCGGTAGCGCTGGAGGAAATCGAGCAGACCGCCGAGCACATCCGCGAGTTGATGCACAGGCCGCCGGAATGAGCGCAGGGATGCCCGGCAAGGGTCGCGTTTCCCCGCGGCGACAGGCTTCGTCGAACAGCATGTCGGCCTCGATCGACAAGCTCAGGTCGCTGCCGCCGGAAACCCTTGTCTATTCCACGCACGAGTACGCCGCTGACAATGCCCGCTTTGCGATCACGATCGAACCAGACAATGCAGCGCTGCGAGAGCAGGTCGAGTTGACAGCGGAAAAGAGGCAAGCGGGGTCCGACTGTTCCACCGGCAATGCCCCCCAACGTTGGCGTGGCCGTGTGCCATGCAATCCGACGCCGATCGATCTACCGGACCGGCGGCAATTCACCCGGCTTGTATCGGGCATTCCTTAACTCGCACGCACCCAGCGCCCCTTGAACAGGATCGGCCCCGATGGCCCATCCGGATTCGGCGAACCTCCCCTGGGCTCCAGCGACACCGCCAGCATGGCGACGTCCGCCCCCAGCGCGCGCCGGTCCAGCGCCAGCCTGGTATCGCCGCGCCCGTTCAGCAGCCCGAGCGACCGCGGATTCCCCTGTCGCGGAACGGCCCATAACTGCAGCGTCCTGTCGTCCGCGACGGCCACGTCGCCGAGTAACCTGACGGTCAACACCTTGCCATGCTCGTCACCGGTCAGCAGCAGCACAGGCTGCGCCTTGTCGTCCGCCAGCGTGGCCACGTAGTCCAGCCGCGGCGCTTCCTGGCGATACGCCGCCAGCGTCAGCGCCAGCACCAGCGCGGCGGCCGTCGATGCTGCCCCGAGCCAGCGCCAGAAGACGAGCGACTCGCTGCGCCAGAAGGCCCATACGGGTGTCGCGCCGCGCAGGTGCAGCCTGCGCGCGATGCCCTGCCACACGCGCTTGCGCGGCGCCCGCGCCCCGGCGAATTCCATCATCGGCGCGAGCCGGTCCTG
Organism: Massilia sp.; assembly: GCA_031995805.1. GTDB lineage: Bacteria > Pseudomonadota > Gammaproteobacteria > Burkholderiales > Burkholderiaceae_D > Telluria. The sequence continues at coordinate 1,856 of DAMAFT010000287.1, read as the reverse complement.
CCACTCGCCGACCGTGCGGCGCAGCGCAGCGTCGTCGTGCAGGTGGCCTTCGAAACGGCGCCGCGCTCCGCCCTTGAGCGTGCCCAGCACGTATCCGGCCGCGAGCCTGTCGCGCAGCGCCGGCTTGTCGCGCAGGTTCATGGATGGCCGCCTTGCGCCAGGCAGGTCTTGAGCTTGTCCAGGCTGCGCCGGATCCAGGTCTTGACCGTGCCGATCGGCAGCGCCATCTGCTGCGCCACTTCGCTGTGCGACAGGTCGTGGAAGAATGCCAGTCCCAGCACTTGCCGGTGCAGTCCTTCCAGCGCCGACATGCAGTAGGCCAGCGCCGTCGCTTCGCGGCTCAGTGCCAGCGCCTCGATCGGCGTCGCCGCCGGATCGCGCAGCGCGTCCGCCACGTCGCCGTCGAACGGGTCGGCGTCCAGCTCGGCGTCGCGCCCGGAACGCTGCAACAGGTCGAGCGCCTTGTTGCGCACGATCGTCGTCATCCAGGTCATGGGCGCCGCCAGGTGGCTCTGGTAGGTACCGGCGCCGTGCCAGATCGCCACGAAGCTGTCCTGCAACGCCTCCTCGGCCAGTTCGCGCTTGCGCAGGATGCGCAGCGCGAAGCCGTACAGCCTTGCCGACGTGGCGTCGTACAGGCTGCGGAAAGCGGCCGCATCCCGTTGCGCAGCGCCGTGCAGCCAGGTGCGCAGCTGCGCGGAATCGGGGATGCGTGCTTCGGTCATGCGATCCTTGTCGTGGAGATGGCGGGCACATGCCGCCGGTCCCGGCCAACATAGCACGGCAGGGCCTGCGTACGATTGGCGGCCGAAAAAATCCTCGGGACGGCAGGCGGCACTCATGCCAGCGCCCGCGCCACGAGGATCGCGTTGAGCGCGACGATGACCGCCATCGTGCCCCAGGCCGCGCGCGTCATCCACCGCGGGCTGGCGAAGCGCCCCATGATCGCTGGACTGCCCGCGAAGCGGATCAGCGGCGCCATCGCGAACGGCAGTTGCAGGCTGAGGACCACCTGGCTGAACAGGAGCAGCCGGCCGATGCCGCCCTCCCCGTACGCGATGGTGACGCACAGCGCCGGCACCACGGCGATCGAGCGCGTCAGCAGGCGCCGCGCCCACGGCGCCAGGCGAACCTGCACGAACCCTTCCATGACGACCTGCCCGGCCAGCGTGGCCGTGACCGACGAGCTCTGCCCGGCAGCCAGCAGCGCCACGGCGAACAGCGTGCTCGCCATCGCGGTGCCGGTAAGCGGCCCCAGCAGCCTATGCGCGTCCTGCAGCTCCGCGACGCCGGGGTGTCCACCGACGTGGAATACGGCTGCCGAGGTGGCGAGGATCGCGGCGTTCACCAGCAGCGCCATCGCCAGCGCCACCAGGATGTCGGTCGTGGCGAAAGCGATCGCGCCGCGCTTGCCCGCCTCGCCGGTGTCGAACGCGCGCGTCTGCACCGTCGACGAATGCAGGTACAGGTTGTGCGGCATGACGGTGGCGCCGACGATGCCGATGGCGAGGTACAGCATGCCCGGATCCGTCACCGTGCGCGCCGACGGGATGAATCCGGCCGCGACGGCGGCCCATTCCGGCCGGGCCAGCACGAGCGTGACGCCGAAGCATGCGAATACGATGCCCATCAGGGCGATCACGAACGCCTCCAGGTAGCGGAAGCCGAAACGCTGCAACCACAGGATCAGCAGGACGTCCAGCACGGTCAGCAACACGCCGGCCGCGAGCGGAATCCCGAACAGCATGTTCAGCGCGATCGCCGTGCCGATCACCTCGGCGAGGTCGCAGGCGCAGATCGCCAGCTCGCACAGCAGCCATTGCGCCAGCGCGGAACGGCGCGACGAATGGCGCCGG
>DAMAFT010000286.1:0-5931 GCA_031995805.1 Massilia sp. | reverse complement strand
GACGGCGGCCGACACCGTGATCCACTACGACCCGTGGTGGAACCCGGCGGCCGAGGACCAGGCCACCGACCGCGCCTGGCGCATCGGCCAGGAGCAGCCGGTGTTCGTCTACAAGCTGATCGTGCGCGGCACGCTCGAAGAGCGGATCCAGGACATGCAGCGCCGCAAGGGCGAGCTGGCGGCGGCCATCCTGGCGCCGGAAGGCGGGCTGGCCGCGGGCATCGGTCCGGACGACCTGCAGGCGTTGTTCGCGGCGCCGTAGCCGTCGTGCGATGACGGCGGCGTGCGGACGACGCGCCGCCGTCATCGCCGGGTCACAATCGCGCATTACAGTCGGACGCTCCAGCACGGACGGGAGCGGATGCGATGGACAGGCACGATGTAACCAGGCGCGCGAGGCGGCGGCCTTGAGCGGCGACGATTTCCGCTTCGGCATGGCCGGCAAGCGCATCGTCGTACTGAGCGTTCCCGCCGGCGCCGGACATACCCGGGTCGCCGAGGCGATCCGCTGCCGCGCCGCCGCCGCGCCTTTCGGCGCCGACGCCATCCACCTGGATGCGCTGGACTACGCCACCCCGCGCCTGCGCAAGGTCTACACGAGCCTGTACCTGTGGCTGGTGCGGCGCGCGCCCGGCCTGTGGCGCCACGTGTACGGCTTCACCGACGCCGCCGCGCCGGACGGGCGCCTGAACCGCCTGCGCCGCCGGATCGAGCGGCGCGACTGCCGCGCGCTGGTGCGCCGCATCGCCGCGCTCGCGCCCGACGCCATCGTCTGCACCCACTTCCAGCCGGCCGAGATCCTCTCGCAGCAGGTCGCCGCCGGTGCGCTGGCCTGCCCGGTGTGGGTGCAGGTGACCGACTTCGACCTGCACCGCATGTGGGTCCATCCGCACGTCGCCGGCTATTTCGTCGCCAGCGACGAGGTGGCGTTCCGCCTGCGCGCGCTGGGCGTGCCGGCCGCGGCGATCCACGTGACGGGCATCCCGGTGATGCCGGCGTTTTCGCGGCTTCCGGAGCGCGCCGAATGCGCGCGGGAACTCGGCCTCGACCCCGCCACCACCACGCTGCTGCTGATGGGCGGCGGCGCCGGCCTGGGCGGCCTGGCCGCGCTGGCGCGGCGCCTGTTGTCCATTCCCGGCAATGTCCAGCTCATCGCCCTGGCCGGGCGCAACGCGGCCGAACTGGCGGCGCTGCGCGACCTGGCGGCGCAGCATCCGGGCCGCCTGGCGCCGCTGGGCTTCAGCGACCGGGTCGAGCGCCTGATGGCCTGCGCCGACCTGGTCGTCACCAAGCCGGGCGGTTCCACCACGGCCGAATGCCTGGCGCTGGGGCTGCCGATGATCGTCAACGCGCCGATCCCCGGACAGGAAGAACGCAACGCCACGTTCCTGCTCGAACACGGCGCCGCCCTCGAGGCCGGCGACCTGCAGGCCCTCGAATACCGCGTCCGCTACCTGCTGGCGCACCCCGCGAAGCTGGCGGACATGCGCGCCCGGGCCAGGGCCCTGGGCCGCCCGCATGCCGCCACGCAGGTACTGGAAACCATACTCAAGCACACCGAACACCAAGATGCCGTCATTTGAATTGTCGCACCCGGGCCAGCTGGCCGCGACCGTGGCCTGCGTGCTGGCCGCCGCCTACCTGTTCGCGCGCGTGGAAGTCGAGATCGAGGGCGATGCCGGCTGGGCCGCCAACCTGCCGACCTGGCGCATCGAGGAGCACCCGCTGCTGGACATCTTCTGGGGCGGCCGCGCGATGACCGGCTACCACCTGTGGATGTTTTCCTTCATCGGCCTGTTCTTCCACTTCCCGCTGTGCTTCATGGGCCAGTGGTCGTGGCAGCTCGAGGCGCGCGTGGCCGCGTCGATCATGCTGTTCTGGATCGTCGAGGACTACCTGTGGTTCGTGATCAACCCGGCCTTCGGCTGGCGCCGCTTCAAGAAGGAATACGTCACGTGGCACAAGCGCTGGTCCTGCGGCGCGCCGATCGACTACTGGATCTTCGGCGCGATCAGCGTGGTGCTGTTCGGCTACGGCTACGGGGCCTGAGACGCCCGTTCAGGCAGACAGGTCGAGCGCGTGGCGCACCCGCTGGCACAGTTCGGCGGACGTGCGCGCGATCAGCTCGTCCGGGATCTCGAACTTGGCGGTGAGCCGGTCATGGTCCTCGAAGCCGTAGGACACCATGAACGGGTGCATGCCGGTGTGGATCGCCGCGGCGAAGTCCTTGTGTTCGTCGCCGCAGACGTAGGCGCGCGCCGGGTTGATGCCGAACTGCTCGCGGATGGCGCGGAACTGGGACGTCTTCTTCTCGCCCAGCGGCACGTGGACGAGGAAGTCCAGTTCGTTGATGTCGATGTCGTGGCGCAGGAACAGCTGGCGCAGCGTTTCCAGCGGCTCGTTGGTGATGTTGCGCGTGACCACGCCGACGACGACGTCGGGCGCGGCGATGAGTTCGCGCACGAGGTCGGCGATGCCGTCGTACAGCCCGGCTTCCTCGCGGTACACGGTGGTGAGGCTGTCGACCAGCCTGGCGCGGCTGTTCTTGCGCAGGTTCTTGCGCAGGATCGAGGGGAATTCCTTCAGGCCGCCCAGGTATTTCAGCAGGTTGTGGCGCTTCTGGAAGCGCGCCTCGTCGCCGATGACGAGGCCGTGGCGGGCGAACGCCGCTTCGATGGCGGAAAACGCGTCGATGGTGGTGCCGTCCGCGTCGAGGATCAACAATCGTTTATTGCTTTTGTACATGTGTCTGTCGGGCCGGAACCTGTTGCCGTCCATCATACAAGTGCCCTCGTGACAAGCGTATGACAGGCATGTGCCCGGCTGTGGTCAAATCGCCTCTCACTACAGCGGAGGGATCATGACGAACGAATTCAAGGCCGGCGACAAGGTGGGGTGGCAGGCGTCGCAGGGCACGGTACGCGGCACGGTCAAGAAAAAGCTGACGGCGCACACGGCGATCAAGGGGCACGAGGTGGCGGCGTCGCCCGACAACCCGGAATACCTGGTCGTCAGCGACAAGACCGGCGCGGAAGCGGCGCACAAGGCGAGCGCGTTGAAGAAGATCTGATTGCTGCGCAAATATGTATCCATTGTGGTTCAGCGCACGGACGCTGCCAGGCGTGCGCGGCATCCTGAAAGCGTCATCCGAACCAACGCACAAGGAGAGCAATCATGGGTAAATACTTCCTCGCATGGCTGATGGGCGTGCCTGCCGTCGTCCTGGTCATCCTGTACTTCTTCTTCCATTGATCGGCCTCGTGGCCGAACGCTGCCGGCGCCACCCTAGCGGTGGCGTCGTCGCATCCGGCGCACGCTATCGGCGCAGGACCGGCATGCGGCCCACGTTGGCGCCGTCGTCCACGCCGACGTTGCCGAAATAGATGTCGAGATCTTTTTCCGGCTTGAAATTGCGTAGGCGCACCTGATAGGTGGTCGCGTCGATCTTCTTGAACGTGCCTGGAAAGCACAGGCTGACCAACTCGGCCGGATTGGTCTTGCGCACGTTCAGCGTGAAATCCTCGATGCCGCGCTTCCAGGTATTGCCCGTTTTCAGGATGTACGCCACCTTGGCGGCATTCAGGTAGGCGCCGCCGGGATCGCCATTGCGCGCCGCCAGCTTGTTCCAGCTTTTCAGGAAGGCCGCATCGGCGCAATACTGCTTCGCCGTGTCGGCATCCATGCCCGACTCGCCCGGCCCCGCCGCGACGAAGGGACGGTAGGCATGGTGCACGCGCACCACCTGATTGCTCGGGAATGTTTGCTTCCACACATAGTTGACCTGGACTTCCCAGAGCGGGCCGGTTTCCCCCGTCTGTCCTTCGCCGAACAGCTTGAGCCTGGCCAGTTGCCGGCGCTGCTGCGCGCCGAGCGGCGCCGCGCCGGCCTGCTTGCCGAAGCTGGGATGGTAGGCGATCTGCGCATCACTCAAGCCCGCCTTCCTGAGCTGCGCGGTGACGTCGATGCCGTCGAGCAGTGCCCGCACGACGGTGTCGAAGCGCACCGGCTGGCCGTCCACGGCGATGGAAAACCCGTCCGGCTGGCCGTAATAGCTGTCGCTGACCTGCTCGAAGGCCGGATAGGCCGGCAGCGGGAAGACGATCGTTTCTTCCACGTCCGCGCCGGATTCGTTGACGAATTCGTAGTCGACGCTGATGCGGCGGTGACTGACGTCGAGCACTTCCTTCTTCATGGCGATGGCATCGGTATGGCGGAACACGATGCCGCCGGCGCCGACGGCGCCGATGCCGTCGTTGGCGCCGGCGACCAGCGGGAGCAGCAGCGCGGCTGCGATTGCCTGTTTCATGGTTCGGAATGTTTCGGTGACGAAATTGTTGTCACTATACCCAAAAGGGCTGTCGTCGGACGCCGGGATGGCGGACCCGATTGTTACCTCATCCGTAACAAACAATCCCCGTTGCCGGTATTTTTCGCCAGGGACCGGGTCATTATGATGGGCCCCGCAAGACATCGCCGACCAGGCGATCGACGGCGCCGCCCGCATCCGGGCGGCGCCATGCCCAGACCTTTGGCCAGACCCGGAAACCGACATGAAAACCACACTGCTTCTCCCCGTATTGCTCGCCGCCACCCTGGGCGCCGGCGCCGCCGAACAGCCGCTCGACTTCGCCGGCAACGCCGTGCCGCAGGAAGCGAGGCCCGACCAGGTCATCGTCATCACCGCAGCCACCCGCCACGTCAACGTCACTGGCGGCGCGGTCGTCCGCTTCGTCGTGGGCGACCGTTCCTTCACCTGGAACTTCCAGAACGGCCTGGCCCACGTCGTGCCGTTCGACCTGGCGCGCATCGCGCCGCCGGGCCTGATCGACCATCGCGTCATGACCTACGTGTCCGACAACCCGCTGTACCAGAACAACTGATGCGCAAACGCGCGCAGTCCGCCTGCGGTAAGATGGCGTGCTATGCGCAAGGATCTCGACTATGGCCTGCTGCACGCGATGACGGCCTTCGTCCATGTGCTGGACGGCGGCAGCTTCACCGCCGCCGCCGGGCACATGGGCATCACCAAGGCCCAGGTATCGCGGCTGGTGACGCTGCTGGAAAACCGCCTCCAGGCCAAGCTGCTGCACCGTAGCACGCGGCGCATCGCCGCCACCGATGCCGGCGAGCGTTATGCCGCCCACTGCAAGGCCATCTTCGACATGGTGGCGCAGGCGGAAGGCGAGGCGGCCGGCACCGGCCAGTCCGCCGGCCGGCTGCGCGTGATGTGCATGACGGCCTTCGGCAACCGCTACGTGACGCCGCTGGTGGCGCGCTACTGCGCGGCGAACCCGCGCGTGACCCTCGACTACAACGCCTCGCAGGATCCGCCCGACCTGCTGGCCGAAGGCATCGACGTCAGCGTCTACCTGGCCCAGTCCCTGCCCGATTCCGCACTGGTGGCGCTCAAGCTGGGCCAGATGTTCTCGGTGCCGTGCGCGGCGCCGGACTACCTGGCGCGCTGCGGCGTTCCCCGCCACCCGGACGACCTGGCCCGCCACACCTGCCTGCGCCTGGTGAATTCCTCGGTGACCTCGCATTGGGAGCTGGACAACGGCATCGACCACGTCAAGCTCGATCCGCAGGGCCCGCTGGTCGGCAATGCCGCCGAGGTCGTGCTCGACGGCGCGCTGCGCGGCCTGGGCATCGCGATGCTGCCGTTCTACAGCATCGTCGAGGACGTGAAGAGCGGCCGGCTGGTGCGGGTGCTGCCGGCCTGGCGGTCGCCCGAGATCGGCATCTTCGCGCTGCTGCCCTCGGGCCGCTTCGTGGATGCCAAGACGCGCGCCTGGATCGACCTGCTCAAGCACGAACTGCCGCCGGCGCTGGCGCGCGACGCGGCGTACTTCGCCTGATCAGCCCTGCGCCACGCTCACCCTCGCGAAGCGCAGGTTCTCGAACACCTTGATGCGCCCGGTCAGCGGCCACCAG
>DAMAFT010000285.1:0-5937 GCA_031995805.1 Massilia sp. | reverse complement strand
GGGCGTCGGCGCGGACATCGCCGGGGGCGCGGATATTCGTCAGCGCCGCGAACTTCGGGCCGCGCGGGCCGTCGCGGGTCACACCCATCCAGCTGCCGCCGCCCTGCAGGTCGCGGCCGGCGACGATGTTCGGCGCATCGTCCCACGGCGCCGCCGGCGTGGCCGGGCGGTCGTAGAATTCATCCCGGTTGGCGACGACGATCGCCGGCATCCCGGGGATCACGCGCCATGCGAACACGATCAGGCACATGGTGTCAGGTCCATGAAGACTTCGGCGCGGCGCGGCCCCTCGATGAGGGCGACGACGTCCGCCTGGGCGGCGCCAGCCTCGAGCGCGGCGGCGAACTCGCCGTCGACGTCCGGATAGACTTCCATCCAGGTCTGCAGGCCGTCGCGCGCCTCCGGCCGGCGCTTGAGCTGGACGGCGACGCCGTACTTGCTCGCCAGCGCCGCCTGCAGCGCGCGCACGCGCGGCGCCAGCGCCGCGGCGGCGTCCGCGCGCACCTTGTAATAGACATAGAGGTCGTGGCGCTCCGGCATGCGATGCATGTCCATCACGCCGCCGGCGCGTCGATCGGATACGGCAACGGCGCGAAGCGCAGCAACGCGCCGCCGCCCGCACCGTGGCGCACTTCGCCGTCGAGCGCGGCCAGCTTGATCTCGACCAGCACGTCGGCCCCGCCGGCACCGTTGGGCGCTGCGTTGACGACCATGCCGCAGGGCTGGTCCGGATCGGCGGCCGCGAACACCTCGTCGCCGGCGCGGACAGCGGCGTCGTCCAGCGTGGCCAGGGCCATGCGCCGTTTCAGCTTGCCCAGGTACTGGCTGCGCGCGACGATTTCCTGGCCCGGGTAGCAGCCCTTCTTGAAATTCACGCCGCCGACGAGTTCGTAGTTGACCATTTGCGGCACGAACTGTTCCTGCGTCGGCTGCGTCACCTGCGGGACGCCGGCGTGGATGCCGGCCAGCTGCCAGGCCGCGTTGCCGCCCAGGGCCAGGGCGGCGCGCAGCGCGGGCAGGGCGGCGCCGGCCGTCGCGGCGGACGTGAGCCACAGCCAGCGCGGGGCGCCGAACGCGTCGGCCAGGCGGATCACGGTGCCGAAGGCGCCCTCGGTGCGCGCATATGGCGCGGCCGGCAGCGCATCGACGTGGGCGCGCAGCGCCGCCTCGGCGCGCGCGCCGCCCAGGCCCAGCACGGCGATGCGCTCGGCCTCGTTGGTGGCGTCGCGCAGCCTGGCCTTGGCGCGCAGCACGAACATCGTCAGGCGCTTCTGCAGCGGCGGCTGGATGGCGCGCGGCAGCTGGAGGAAGACGTTCTCGCTGTCGCGCCACATCAGGAAAGTGGCCTGCAGGCGGCCCTTGGGCGTGCAGTAGCCGGCCAGGCGGGCCTCGGCCGTGCCCAGGTGCTCGACGTCGTTGGTCAGCTGGTTGTGCAGGAAGCCGGCGGCATCGTCGCCGGCGACCGCGATCAGGCCCAGGTCGGTGACGGTGGCGACGAAGCCATCGGCCAGGTCGGCGGCACCCAGCACGCGGCCGAAATCCTCGATCTCGTCGGCCCGGTCGGGGTGGAAGCGGGCGCCGAGGGGCGCCAGGGAGGCGATCCAGTCATTCATGTTTTACGAATTATTTCCGCGAATTTGTTTCCGATTTATGCTTCAAGCGCATTATGATTACGGCCTCATTATAGAGTTGTCGCTAAAATCGCGCCGGGCACGGTGCAAAACCTCTCCTCCACATGGCACTGATTAAAAAACTCATCGTCACGGGCGCGATCGTGTCAGTCGCGGCGATCGCCGGTTTCCAGTGGTGGGCCGGCCGGCCCATCACGACGGCAGGCCCGGCGATTCCCTTCGCGATCGCATCCGGCAGCGGCGTCGCCGGCGCGGCCCAGCAGATGGCGGCGGCCGGCGTCCCCGTCAATCCCTTTCTGTTCGGCCTGCTGGCGCGCGTCACCGGCCAGGCCGGCCGCATCAAGGCCGGCAGCTACGAGCTCGATCCTTCCACCTCGCCGCAGCGCCTGCTGACCAAGCTGGTGAAAGGTGAATTTTCCCAGGATTCGCTGACCGTCATCGAAGGCTGGACCTTCCGCCAGATGCGCCAGGTCGTCGACGCCGCCCCCAGCCTGAAGCACGACACCGCCAGGCTGTCGGACCAGGAACTGCTGGCGAAGGTGACGAGCGACTACAAGGCGGCCGAGGGCCTGTTCTTCCCGGATACCTACCTGTTCGCCAAGGGCACGAGCGACCTGGACATCTACAAGCAGGCGCACGAGGCGATGGCCAGGCGCCTGAAGGCGGCGTGGGACAAGCGCGAGACCGGCCTGCCGTACACGGAACCCTACCAGGCGCTGATCATGGCCTCGCTGATCGAGAAGGAAACCGGCAAGAAGAACGAGCGCGCGATGATCGCCGGCGTGTTCGTCAACCGCCTCAAGACCGGCATGCTGCTGCAGACCGATCCCACCGTCATCTACGGCATGGGCGAGAAATACCAGGGCAAGATCCGCAAGAAGGACCTGGAGACCGACACGCCCTACAATACCTACACGCGCGCCGGCCTGCCGCCGACCCCGATCGCGCTGCCCGGCGTGGAATCGCTGGCGGCAGCCCTGGCGCCGGCCAGGACGGAAGCGCTGTACTTCGTCTCGCGCGGCGACGGCACCAGCCATTTCTCCGAAAACCTGAACGAGCACAATCGCGCGGTCAACCAGTACCAGCGCGGCGGCAACGGCGCCGCCAACGGCACGTCCAGCGGTACGTCGAATGGAGCGTCCAAATGAGCGCCCGAATGAGCGCCCGAATGAGCGCCCGACCGAGCACCGATATGCCTGCCGCGACCAGCGCACCCCGGGGCCGCTTCATCACCCTCGAGGGCATCGACGGCGCCGGCAAGTCGACCCACATCGGCTACGTCACGGCCCTGCTCGAGGGCGCCGGCCTGGCGGTGGTGTCGACGCGCGAGCCGGGCGGCACGCCGCTGGGCGAAAAGCTGCGCGACCTGCTGTTGCACGACAGGATGCACCTCGACACCGAGGCGCTGCTGATGTTCGCCAGCCGCCGCGAGCACCTGGCGCAGGTGATCGAGCCGGCCATCGCGCGCGGCGACTGGGTCCTGTCCGACCGCTTCACCGACGCCAGCTTCGCCTACCAGGGCGGCGGACGCGGGATGGACCGCGCGCGCCTCGACGCGCTGGAACGGTGGGTGCACCCGCACCTGCAGCCGGACCTGACCCTGCTGTTCGACGTGCCGCTGGACGTGGCGCGGGCGCGCCTGGACGCCACCCGCACGCTCGACAAGTTCGAGCAGGAAGAGACGGATTTCTTCGCGCGCTGCCGCGCCGAATACCTGCGCCGCGCCGCCGAGTGCCCTGGCCGCATCGTCGTGATCGACTCGACGAAAGCGATCGACGCGGTGCGCGCCGACCTTCGTTCCGCGCTGGAGAAATGGTTGTGAAGATTTATCCCTGGCAGCAGCAGTCGTGGGCGCAATTGCAGCACATGCGCGCGCGCCTGCCGCACGCCATCCTGTTCCACGGGCCGGCCGGCATCGGCAAGGCCGACTTCATCGAGGCGTTCGCCCAGGCGCTGCTGTGCGAGAACGTGCGCGCGGACGGCCATGCCTGCGGCACATGCGCCTCCTGCGGCTGGTTTGCGCAAGGCAACCATCCGGACTATCGCCGCGTGCGCCCCGAGGCGCTGGAAGACGAGGCCCCGGCCGCCGAGGGCGACGAGGGCGGCGGCGACGACAAGAAATCCAGGTCGAAGACCGCCTCGAAGGACATCAAGATCGAGCAGGTGCGCGCGCTGGCCGACTTCATGAACATCTCGACCCACCGCCAGGGCTTGCGCGTGGTGGTACTGTACCCGGCCGAGGCGCTCAACATGCCGGCGTCGAACGCGCTGCTCAAGACGCTGGAAGAACCGCCGCCCGGCACCGTGTTCCTGCTGGCGTCGAACAGCCTGGACCGCCTGTTGCCGACCATCCTGTCGCGCTGCCGCAAGTTCGCGCTGGCCCTGCCGGACCACGCCCGGGCGCTGGCCTGGCTGCAGGAGCAGGGCGTGCAGGACGCCGACGGCTGGCTGCGCGAGCAGGGCGGTGCGCCGCTGGCGGCGCTGGCCCAGGCCGAGACCGGCAACCGCGAGGAACTCGACGCGCTGCTGCAGGTACTGGCCCAGCCCGCCGTCGACACGGCCCTGCGCGCGGCCGACCGGCTCAGCAAGGCGCCCCTGGCCGCGCTGGTCGCATGGCAGCAACGGTGGCTGTATGATGTGTTTTCGTACAAGCTGTCCGGGACGATCCGGTATTATCCCCGTTACCGGCGCGAGCTGGCGGCGCTGGCCGGACGGGTGTCGACGGCCGGGCTGATGCGCGCGATCAAGGCGGCCAACGAGCGCCGTGCCATCGCCGACCATCCGCTGTCGCCCAAGCTCTTCGTCGAAGACATGCTGCTCGACTACACCGCCTGCTGCGCCTGACAGGGCAGCAGGAAAGCACGAAAGGATCGTCCATGAATGGCCTGCCCACCGACCCGAACGCAGCGCAGCCGCCGCGGCCGTCCGTGCTGTCGCTCGCCATCAAGGAAAAGGCGGCGCTGTACGCCGCCTACATGCCCTTCCTCAAGAACGGCGGCATGTTCGTGCCGACCAGCAAACCCTACCGCATCGGCGACGAGATCTACCTGATCCTGTCGCTGATGGACGACCCGAACAAGTACCCGATCGCCGGCAAGGTCGCCTGGATCACGCCGGCCGGCGCCAACAACAACAAGGCGCAGGGCATCGGCGTGCACTTCCCGGCCGACGAGACCGGCCAGCGCGCGCGCCAGCGCATCGAGGACATCCTCGGCGCCGCGCTGCGCTCCTCGCGCGCCACGCATACCCTCTGATACATGGCGTGACGCGTCACGAAAACCATTTCTCCCTCAGCCGCTCCAACATGCCGTCCTACGTACACCGCCTCGCCCGCATCGACGACCTGCCCGCCATCGTCGACATCTACAATTCCACCATCGCCTCGCGCGACGTCACCGCCGACACCGAACCGGTGACGGTCGCCTCGCGCGAAGCCTGGTTCCACGACCACACGCCCGAGCGCCGGCCGCTGTGGGTGATCCACGATGCCGCCGACCAGTCCGGCGCCCCCGCAGTGATCGGCTGGCTGTCCTACTCGAACTTCTACGGCCGCCCGGCGTATTCCGGCACCGCCGAACTGTCGATCTACATCGCGCAAAGCTGGCGCGGCAAGGGTATCGGCCGCTATTGCCTGGAGCAGGCGATGGCGTTCGCGCCCAACGTGAACGTGCACACGCTGCTGGGCTTCATCTTCGGCCACAACGCGCCCAGCCTGGCGCTGTTCCGCAAGTACGGCTTCGACACCTGGGCGCATTTCCCGCGCGTGGCCAACCTCGACGGGGTCGAGCGCGACCTGATCATCCTGGGCAAGCGCGTGGCCTGAAGCGCCATCGTGCCGGACGGTCGCCCGCCCGCGCGGGGGCGACGGCGCGCCGCCGCGGGACTGCGCCACGCGCCGTTTTTTCCGCTCGCGTACAATGCCGGCATGTACATCGATTCCCACTGCCACATCAATTTCCCCGAACTGGCCGCGCGCATGCCCGAGGTCCTGGCCAGGATGGCCGAGAACAAGGTCACGCATGCACTGTGCGTGTCGGTCGACCTGCCGGACTTCCCGGGCGTGCTCGCGCTGGCCGAGCAGTATCCGCACATCTACGCCTCGGTCGGGGTGCACCCCGACTACGAGGACACGCCCGAGCCGACCGTCGAGCAGCTGGTGCGGCTGGCCGACCATCCGAAGGTGATCGCCATCGGCGAGACCGGGCTCGACTACTTCCGCCTGGAGGGCGACCTGGAGTGGCAGCGCGAGCGCTTCCGCACCCACATCCGCGCCTCGCGCGCGACCGGCAAACCGCTGATCATCCAT
>DAMAFT010000284.1:0-5973 GCA_031995805.1 Massilia sp. | reverse complement strand
GAAATGGGCTTGCGCCTGCTGGAACATGGCACACTGGCCGCGTTCGGCAAACTTCACCGTCCATTCCAGGCCGCCGGCCAGCGCCGCCTGTGTCAGGTTGGCGCTGCCGACGTAGGCGGTCCCGAAGCCGCTGTCCCGCTCGAAGATCCAGGCCTTGGCGTGCAGGCGCGTGCGCCGGCCATCGAGCGAGATCCGCACTTCGCAATTCGGCAGGCGCGCCAGTTCGTCGACGGCTTGCGCTTCGGTGGCGCCGATGTACGTGGTGGTCAGGATGCGCAAGCGGCTGCGCGCCTTGCCGTTCCCATCCAGCGCCGTCATGCCCTGCAGGACGTCGCGGATCTTGCGGATGCCCGAGACGGTGATGAAGCTCATCAGGATGTCGACGCGGTCGCTGCTGGCCAGTTCGTGGCGCAGTTCGCTCAACAGGGCCGGGGATGCCTTGGCCGCCGTGAACAGCCAGGGCGACGTGACGCCGGTATCGGGGACGACGGGCGCATTGCGGCTACGGTGGATCGCCCGCAGGCTGCGCGCGGGTGCGGCCAGCAGGCGGATATTCGATGCGACATCCTGCTCGGGATATTGCACCGCCAGCCGCTGGCGCAGGTCGACGAGCGTGGCATTGACCAGCGCAAGCTGCGCATGCAGGCGCGCGGACTTGCCGCTGGTGTCGGTGGTGTCGGCAGCCTCGCGCTCGCCGGGCCGGAGGTCCGCCAGCACCTGGGCCAGCTGCTCGGCAAGCGCTTCCGCCAGGCGCCGCGCCGCATCGCCGTCGTCGAGCGCATCGAGCGTGTAGTGGTCGCGTTGGTAGTACTGCCCGAGTTCATCGACCAGGTCGTCCGTGAGGAGCTGGTCGTACAGGCCATCGTGCAAGGTGCGCGGCATCGGCTGGGAGACTGGCAAAAAATCCAGTATATCCCGAGAGCAATCGCCTTATCGCAGAATGCGCGCCGCCTTCGCACCATAGGGCGGCAGCGCCGCCGGCTTCACGAACGATGCCAGCATGCGCCCCAGCGGCGCCTCGATCCAGCGGCAGAACGCCGCCCCCGCCGCCACGCTGGTCATCCAGGCCGTGACGACGCCCGCCAGCTGCCAGTGCGCCTCTTCCGGCGCAAATCGCGTAAAGGCCGCGTTGACGACCAGGCACACCGGGAAGTGCACCAGGAAGATCGAATACGAAATCTTGGCGGCGTAGTTCACGACCGCCCAGCCACGGCTGGCGCAGGCCTTCAGCTTCGTGCGGCCGAACAGGAACAGCACGCACATGACGACGGCGGCCACCGCGATGCGGATGCGGAAGTCCAGTTCCAGCGCCAGCAGCGTCGGCGCCACCATCATCATCCACAGGGCGACGGTGGGCGCCGTGCCGCGGCGCGGATCGCTCGCCCACCAGGCCAGCACGCCCAGGCCGTAGCTGCCGAAGAAGTACGGCGCCCACACGTCCCAGTCGGCGTCGCGGTTGAAATAGAACAGCGAGACGCCGGTCGCCGCCAGCACCATGACGGGCATCAGCCACGGCACGCGGCGGCCACCTGCCAGCCAGCCCGACACCCACAGCAGCAGGGTCAGCGATGCATACAGCTGGAAATCGATCGCGACATACCAGGCGCCGGCCGACAGGGCCTCGTAGCCGAGCACGTCGTGCAGCAGCAGCAGGTGCGCCATCAGTTGCGCCAGGCTGGCCGGCGCGGAGATCGAATCGTGGTCCATCCACGTGCGCGCCAGCGCCGAGGCGCCGATCGCCAGCAGCATGGCGACGATGAAGGCCGGCGCCAGCTTCAGGTAGCGGCGCCAGATCGTGGCGAGGGGATGCGCGACGCCGGGCTGGCCGTGCGGCGACAAGGACTTGGCGGCGAGGAAGCCGCCGATGACGAGGAAGACCTGCACGGCGATGCGGCCGTAGGTGTCGAGCCAGTCGACCGTGCCCGGCATCAGCGGGCGCGCGACATCGGCCATCGGGCCGTAGAACGCCAGGTGGTGCAGCACGATCAGCTGCGCGGCGCCGGCCTTCAGGAGGTTAATCAGGCCAAATTGTTCGGGGACCGTTGCCTTCGGTCCGGATGCTCCTGTCGTCTTCATATGGTCCTGCCGGGCTGTTCAACAAAGCCCGCGCGATAATATGAATGCAACAATCTTGTCATATTGTCGAGCGGGCTTGCATCATAGCCGAGCCAGGGTCATGCGGGTCGCGCGTTACATCTTGTAACTTCTGTCTTTACGCTGTTTTTATGCCCTATCTTCACTAAACTGAAGCTCAGGAACAATTCCCATACGCGTAATACCCCGCCGACGTCTGCCGCACGTCCGTATACGCCGTCACCAGGTAATACCCGAGATACTGGTTCGAATTGGTCGCATACACCTGGTTGCCTGGCCCGACGTAGGCGCGCCCCGCCGCCACGTGCGACACGTTGCTGGCATACCAGTGGCTGCACGAGAACGGCGCCGCCGTGTTGCCGCCGACGATCTTGTCGATCATGGTCTTGAGCGCCACCATCTGCCCGCCGCTCTTGGCCGGGAAGTTGACGTCGTCGTAGCCCCACCAGTCCCAGCAGCCGCCCGGATTGGCCGCCGTGGCGCTCGCCTGCGGGTAGAGCACGATGATCTTGTTGGTATCGGCCCAGCGGTTGTAGCCGGCGTTCTGGTAGAAGGCGGCGCCCACCGTCGCGGCGTTCTGCAGGCAGCCGTGGAAGGCGACGTGCAGGCGGCACGACTGGCCGCTGGCGCAGGCGGCCGGCACGTAGGCGTAGCCGCTGCTCGCCATGCCGTGCGCGGTCGGGTTGAAGTTGCCCCAGAAGGCGGACTGGTCGAAGTTGACGAAGCTGCCGCTCAACGTACCGGCGTTCTTCGCGTTCAGGCTGCCGTACAGCCATGTCAGGATCTCGCCGGCGGTGTCGAAGTTGCAGTTGTTGACATAGGGGTTGCCGTTGACGGCGCAGCCGTTGCCGTAGAAATCGGTCGGGATCGAATGCTCGGCCGCCAGGTTGTTCTTGTACTGGATGTTCGCCGCCGGCAGGTAGTTGGCGTACATCGTGCGCAGGTCGTTCATGACGGGCTGGCGCACCGTCGAATCCAGCGTGCCCGACAGCAGGTAGACTTTCGAGCCGGCCATATTGCTGGTCGGGTCGATGTAGCCGTTGCCGGACCAGGTGTTCACGACCGACATCAAGTAAGGCAGGTTGCGCGAGGCCGTGTCCAGCATGCACGGGCCGACCGAGATCGCGGCATTGCCCTGCGAGCAGTAGACCGGGCCGCCGGCGACGATGCCGGCGCCCTTCCTGATCGTCTTCGAGTAGGCGAAGTGCATCTGCGCTGCCATGTGGGCGCCGGACGAGAAGCCGGATACCGAGACCTCGTTGACGCTGACGTTGTACTTCGGCAGGGCGACGACGGCGGCGGATGCGCCGGCGCCGGCCGCCAGGCTGGCCAGGCCGATCAGGCCGGCCGCGAGCCTGCGTGCTGCTGCATGCGGGATGTGCATGGATTGTCTCCGTTGTGTTTTTAGTGGATGCCAATTGGAATAATTGACGGAGACCAGAATAGTTGAGCCGACGCCACGATCAAGCACAAGCGTTGTGCGCGCCCGACCAGGTGCTTGTGCAAAAACGCGCGCTGCAGGTCGAGACGCACGGGCAATGCGGTGCAGCAGCCGGGCATGGCGCAAGCGGCCAGCCGGCGCCACACTGGCCCCATCGTCAGCCATCCCGAAAGGCATCCCATGAAACACGTGAACGTCGACGTCGCCATCATCGGCGCAGGCAGCGCCGGCATGAGCGCTTACCGCACCGCGCGCACCCATACCGACAAGGTCGTCGTGATCGAATCCGGCGCCTACGGCACCACCTGCGCGCGTGTCGGCTGCATGCCGAGCAAGCTCCTGATCGCCGCCGCCGAAGCCGCCCATGCGGTCGACGGCGCGCACCGCTTCGGCATCGATGCCGGCCGCGCCGGCGTCGACGGCCGCGCCGTGATGCGGCGCGTGCGCGCCGAGCGCGACCGCTTCGTCGGCTTCGTCGTCGAGGCCGTGCAGGCCTGGCCGGAAGAACATCGCCTGGTCGGCCATGCGCGCTTCCTGTCGCCGCACGAACTGGAGGTCGGCGGCCATACCGTGGTCACGGCCGGCCGCATCGTCATCGCCACCGGTTCCAGCCCTGCCATTCCGTCCGGCTGGCGCGAGGCGCTGGGCGAGCGCCTGGTCGTCAACGACGACGTGTTCGCCTGGGACGACCTGCCGGCATCGGTGGCCGTCGTCGGGTCCGGCGTGATCGGGCTGGAACTGGCGATGGCGCTGGCGCGCCTGGGCGTGCGCGTGCGCCTGTTCGGGCGCCGCCACCGCATCGGACCGCTGACCGATCCGGTGGTGGCGGACAAGGCGCGCGCCATCGTCCGGGCTGCGCTGCCGGCGTCGCTGGACGCCCAGCGCATCGAGCCGGTGCGCGCCGGCGAACGGGTGCGGGTGCGCTGGCACGAGGACGGCGTCCAGCACGAGGAAGCGTTTGACTTCCTGCTGGCCGCCACCGGCCGCCGGCCCAACCTGCGCGGACTGGACCTGCAGCGCGCCGGCATCGCGCTGGACGCCTTCGGCATCCCGCATGCGGACCGCCACACGCGCCGCATCGGCAAGTCGCACGTGTTCATCGCGGGCGACGCCGCCGACGACGTCGCGCTGCTGCACGAAGCGGCCGACGAGGGCCGCATCGCCGGCGACAACGCGGGCCGCTATCCAGACACGATCGTGCGGCCGCGCCGTACCCCGCTGACGGTCGTGTTCAGCGATCCGCAGATGACCGTCGCCGGCGAGAGCCACGGCCAGTTGACGCAGCGCGGCGCCGATTTCGCGTCCGGCGGCGCCAGCTTCGACGACCAGGGCCGCAGCCGCGTCATGGGCCGCAACCTGGGCCAGGTCCAGGTCTACGGCGAGCGCGGTACCGGCCGCTTCCTGGGCGCCGAGATGATCGGACCGGACGCGGAACACATCGGCCACCTGCTGTCCTGGTCGGTGCAGCACGGCTTGACGGTGCAGCGGATGCTCGACAGCCCGTTCTACCACCCGGTAGTCGAGGAGGGCCTGCGCACGGCGCTGCGCGACCTGAAGGACAGGCTGGGCTTGCCGCAACCGGCGCTGGCGGGCTGCCTGGACTGCGCGGCGGCGTCCTGACCCCGGGCAGATAGTTTCCTTACTTCAACATTTTCAGGATTCGGTCTACAATGAACCCGTTCGCAAGGAACCTCATCCGCCACCATGCCCAGCATCCTACCGCGTTCGCTGATCGCCGCAGCCATCCTGGCGAACCTGCTGCCGGTCCTCGCGCCCGCGCAGGGCCTGCCGCCGCCGTCGCGCACGATGTACAAGTGCAAGGTCAACGGCACCACGACGTATTCGGATGCGCCCTGCCTCGGCGCGACCCGGCTGGAGGTCGAGCCGACCCGTGGCGTCAGCGCCTTGTCGGGCCGGGAGCGTATCGGGCGGGACATTGCGCAGGAGCGCTATCACGAAGCCGTGGCGCAAGCATGGCGCCCCATCACCGGCATGGACGCGAAGCAGTACGCGACCTTTTCGCGGCGCGCGCAGCTCGCGCCGGCCGCCAGGATCGAATGCCGCGAACTGGATCAATCCATGCAGGACGCCGAGCACGAAGAACAGGGCGCCGCGGGGATCCAGTTGCCCGCCGTGCAGGAACGCCTGTTCCTGCTGCGCCGGCGCTTCAGGGACCTGCGCTGCTAGGCTGAATTCAGGCTTGCCGCGGCGCGGGCGCCATCTGGCGCCTGGTCAGCCACTGCACGCCGAGCGCCGCCAGTGCGGCGGCGCAGAAGGCGGGCGCCGGCGCATGCGTGCGCAGGCCCAGCGCCAGCACCAGGCAGAACGCGGCGAAGGCGTAGTAGCCGCGCACCATGCCGCGCAACAGGGCGACGGCGAAGCCGCGTCCCGAGGCGCGCTGGGAAAAGCCGACCAGGATCGTGCTCATCAGGGGGAAC
>DAMAFT010000283.1:0-6017 GCA_031995805.1 Massilia sp. | reverse complement strand
TGAAGGTGGGCGGCAAGCGCACGCTGATCATCCCCAGCGCGCTGGCCTACGGCAAGCGCGGCGCCCCGGGCGGCATGATCCCGCCGGACGCCGACCTGATCTTCGACGTGGAACTGCTGAAGGTGAAGTAAATCCAACCATTACCGCCCGGGGAGAAGTCGAATGCGCATCGCGAATGACGTGACGGAATTGATCGGCAACACTCCCCTGGTGCGGATCCGCCGCCTTGCCCAGGGGGCGGGCGCGGACATCCTCGCCAAGCTCGAATACCACAACCCGGCCCACAGCGTGAAGGACCGGATCGGCCTGGCCATGATCGAGGCGGCCGAGCGGGCCGGCCGGATCGGCCCGGACACCATCATCGTCGAACCCACCAGCGGCAATACCGGCATCGCGCTGGCGATGGTCTGCGCGGCGCGCGGCTACCGCTGCCGCCTGGTGATGCCGGAAACCATGAGCAACGAGCGGCGCATGCTGCTGCGCGCCTACGGCGCCGAGCTGGTACTCACGCCCGGCCCCGAGGGCATGCTGGGCGCGATCCGCCGCGCCGAGGAGATCGTCGCCGCGGACCCGCGCTGCTTCATGCCGCAGCAATTCAACAATCCCGCCAACCCCGACGTCCACCGCCGCACGACGGCCGAGGAAATCTGGCGCGACACCGACGGCAAGGTCGACATCCTGGTGGCCGGCGTCGGCACCGGCGGCACCATCACCGGCGTGGCCGGGGTCATCAAGGAGCGCAAGCCGGGCTTCCAGGCCATCGCCGTCGAGCCGGAAGCGTCGCCCATGCTGTCCAGGGGCACCAAGGGGCCGCACCCGATCCAGGGCATCGGCGCCGGCTTCGTCCCGGCCGTGCTCGACACCCACGCCTACGACGACGTCATCGCCGTGAAGAACGAGGACGCGTTCGAGACGGCGCGCGCCGCCGCACGCGAGGAAGGCTTGCTGGTCGGCATCTCGTCGGGCGCCGCGCTGTGGGCGGCATTGCAGGTGGCGCGCCGGCCCGAGAATGCGGGCAAGCTCATCGTCACCATCGTGCCCTCGTTCGGCGAGCGTTACCTCAGCACGCCGCTGTACGCCAACCTGGCCGGTTGAGCCCATGGTGCGCACGGGGTGCGCACGCGACGTCAATGTGCGTGGGCGTGGCCGTGATCATGACCATGGTCGTGATCGTGCGCGTGGTCGTGCGCCTCCTGCAGGCAGCAACTCGCGTGCCGGGTCGTTCCCTGTTCCACCTGCAACGTGCAGTGGTGGATGGCGAAATCCTCGCGCAGGTGCCTGACGACGTCGTCGATGACGGCATCGCCCGGATACCCGTCCGGCATCACCAGGTGGGCGGTGAGGGCGGTCTCGGTGGTGCTCATGCCCCAGATATGCACGTCGTGCACCTCGGTCACGCCCGGCTGCGCGGCCAGGAAGGCGGTGACGGCCGTCGCGTCGACGCCGGCCGGCACGCCCGCCAGCGCCATTTGGATCGATTCCTTCAGCAGCGACCAGGTGCCGGCCACGATGATCACCACGATGACCAGGCTGACGGCCGGGTCGAGCCAGGTCCAGCCCGTGTACATCACCAGCAGGCCCGACACCACCACGCCCAGCGACAGCGCGGCGTCGGCCGCCATGTGCTGGTAGGCGCCGCGCACATTGATGTCCGACTTGCTGCCGGCCATGAACAGCCAGGCCGAGAAACCGTTGATGAGCACGCCGATCGCGGCGACGATGGACACCGTGGTGCCGGCCACCGGCTCCGGGTGGGCGAACCGCTGCGCCGCTTCCCAGGCGATGGCGCCGCACGCCACCATCAGCAGCAGCGCATTGCCCAGCGCCGCCAGGATCGAGCTGCCGCGCAGGCCGTAGGTGAAGCGCCGCGTCGGCGCGCTTTTGGCCAGCAGGGCCGCGCCCCAGGCCAGCACGAGGCCGAGCACGTCGGACAGGTTGTGGCCGGCGTCGGCCATCAGCGCCGTCGAGTTGGCGATGAAGCCATAGATGAATTCGACGGCGACGAAGACCGTGTTCAGGCCGATGGCCAGCACGAAGGCGCGGCCGGCGTCGGCCGGCGCCGGGTGGTGGTGGCCGTGGTCGTGGCCGTGATGGTGGTGGTGGCTCATGCATCCAGTCCTGTGGTGGGTTCGGCGATGTGTTCGAACATGTTCGCGAGCAGGCCGCTGATGTGGGCGTCCGCGGCCGCATAGAACACCTGCTTGCCCTGGCGCTCGGCCTTGACGATGCGCGCCGCCCGCAGCAGGCGCAGGTGATGGCTGACCAGCGAGCTGGACAGGTCGAGCGCGGCGGCGATGTCGCCCACGGCGGTGGGCTGCGCCAGGCAAGCCAGCACGATGCGCAGGCGCGTCGGATCGCCCAGCAGGTGGAACAGGTCGGCCACTTCGTCGACGGCGTTGTCGATGTCTTGGGGAATCATTTACTCAACGTTTGAAGAACTGTTCATATGTTAGTCGCAAATGCCTGAGGGGTGCAAGTGGAACGCGGCGGCATGGTGGGCCCGGGGGGGGCCATCAACGACAGCTTGCACTACCCCGATCGACCTCCGGCACCCCCAGCGCCGTCACCCTGGCCGACTCGACGAATTCCCATTCGTAGCCCCCGTCCAGCAGCCGCAGCCTCAGCACGCCGTAGCGGCTCGCGTCGCGGTACTCGCTGTTGGCCTGCGGCCACAGGAACGGTGTCGGGTAGGCGCCGCCCGTGCCCACCACGAACTGGCGCAGGCCGCGCGGGTCGGGGCGGCCGTCGGCGTCCTGCGGCGCGAAGCGTTCGTAGTCGTGGTCGTGGCCGGACAGCACCAGTTCGGCGCCGGCGTCCTGCAGGATGCGCCAGGCGTCGCGCATCTTCGCGACGCTGCCGTGGCCGCCCGAGCTGAATACCGGGTGGTGCCAGAACGCCAGCGTGCAGCGCGCCGGATGCGCGGCGAGGTCGGCGCGCAGCCATGCCAGCTGCTCCGCGTGCGCCGCCGGCGCCAGGTTGCTGTCGAGGGATACCACGTGCCAGGCGCCCAGTTCCATGCTTTACCAGCCGCGTCCGGCGCGCGCGCCGAAGTAGGCGAAGTAGGGCGCCGCCTGCGGCGTGTAGTACTCGTGGTTGCCCGGCGCCGGCCAGGTGCGGTCCTTGAAGCGGCCCCAGGTCGGGTCGTAGCAGTCGCGGAATTCGCCGGCCGCGCCGACCGGGTAGGTGAGGTCGCCGAGCGCCAGCACGACCGCGCCGGGTTCGCGCGCCAGGCCGTGCGCCACCGTGGCCGCGGTGGCCGCCGCGCTCGACCAGGCGGGATCGCGGTAGGTGCAGCGCGCGATGTCGCCGGCGGCATAGACGGTCGTCGCATCCGCAGGCGCGGCCGTGGCAAACGGCGGGGCGGCCAGCGCCGCGGCCAGCAGCAGCGGTGTCAGCCCCTTCACTCGATGAAGCGCAGCAGCCCGGACAACGCGTGCACGATGGTCTGCTCGCGCACCGCCTGGCGGTCGCCCTTGAACACCAGGCGTTCGGTGTAGGTGGTGTCGCCTTTCGACCAGCCGAAGCAGACGGTGCCCACCGGCTTGCCCGGCACGGCGCCGGTCGGCCCCGCGATGCCCGTCGTGGAAATGGCGACATGGGCGTTGCTGTTGGCGACCGCGCCCTCGGCCATCGCGGCCGCCACTTCCTCGCTGACGGCGCCGCACTGCGCGATCAGCGCGGCCGGCACGTCCAGCATCTCGGTCTTGGCGGCGTTCGAATACGTCACGAAGCCGCAGTCGAACCAGTCGCCGGAGCCGGGAATCTCGGTGATGGCGTAGGAGACGCCGCCGCCGGTACAGGATTCGGCGGTGGCCAGCAGCCAGCCCTTGGCCTCGAGGGCCTTGCCGACGCGGGTCGCCATGTCAAGAATGTCGTTCGTCACGTGTCTCTCCTCTTTCTCTCTGCTCGGATGCGGACCGGCCGGGAACCGGCGGCGTGGGAGGCGCCGCCGCGACGGCCGCCTGCGCGGTTTCATTCTAGCGCGCCGGCGTTACGCGTGTCGCCAGGACGTTGACGAAAAGCCATGCATCACGGCACTATTCTGCTTGTCAGTATGTTGATGGATGTATTGACGGCCGCGCGGATGCGCCGCCGTTCCGTGCGCCAGCGTGCGGAAACGTGCTGCTATCCTGCTCGTCTGGCGGCGCGCGCCGCCGGGCCTTCATTGATAGACCGACGTAGGATTGCCATGCCGTTCGACCGATTTGCGCGCACCCTCCACGCACCGCGGGCGGCGTGCCCCTGATGGCGCCCGTGCTCCCCGTGCCCGGCGCCCTGTCTTGCGCCCTGTCCTGCACCTTGTCCCGTGCCGTGTCCCGCGCGCGCCTGCCGGTGGCGTCTCCATGAACCCGCGCCGCTCGATCCGCCAGAAGCTCGTCACGATCGTGATGTCGACCACGCTCGCCGCGCTGGTCGTGTCGGTCGGCACCGTGGTCGCCTACGACCTGCGCAGCTACCAGCGCGCGCTGCGCAACGACCTGGCGACCCAGGCCGAACTGGTCGGCCACATGAACTCGGCCGCGCTGGCCTTCGACGATGTGCGCCTGGCCAGCGAAAACCTGGCGTTGCTGCGCACCCGTCCCTCGGTGCGCGCGGCCGCGCTGTACGACGACAAGGGCGCCCTGTTCGCCTGGTACGTGGCGCCCGGCGAGGACGCCGCCTTCCCGCCCCGGCCCGGCAAGGAAGGCTATGTCAAGCAGGGCGACGACCTGGTCCTGTACCAGCGCGTCGTCGAGAACGGCGACACGCTCGGCACCATCTACCTGCGCTCGCAGAACCAGCTGCTCGAGCGCGTGCGCGACAACCACCTGATCGGCGCCGGCGTGATCCTGCTGGCGCTGCTGACCGCCTGGCTGCTGGTGCGCCGGCTGGGCCACACGATCACGACGCCGATCGACGCCATCACCAACATCGCGCGCGAGGTGGTCGCACGGCGCGACTATTCGCGCCGCGCGGCGCGCATCAGCCAGGACGAGGCGGCCGACCTGGTCGACTCCTTCAATGCGATGCTG
Source organism: Massilia sp. (assembly GCA_031995805.1). Classification (GTDB taxonomy): domain Bacteria; phylum Pseudomonadota; class Gammaproteobacteria; order Burkholderiales; family Burkholderiaceae_D; genus Telluria. The sequence goes on along the minus strand of DAMAFT010000283.1, from coordinate 1,005 downwards.
ACCGAGATCGAGCAGCGCACCCGCGCGCTGGAAGACTCGAACCGCGAGATCGCGCGCGAGGCCCAGGAGCGCGCGCGCATCCAGCAGGAAGTGATGCGCCTGAACGAGGAACTCGAGCAGCGCGTGCACGAGCGCACCATGCAGCTGGAGCTGGCCAATTCCGAACTCGAGCTGGCGATCGAGGAGGCGCGCGCGGCCAACCAGGCCAAGTCGGCCTTCCTGTCCTCGATGAGCCACGAATTGCGCACGCCGCTCAACGCCATCCTCGGCTTCGCCCAGATCCTGGCGTCGAACGACATGCCCACCACGCTGGAGCAGAAGAAGGAATTTTCCGGCCACATCCTCAAGTCGGGCCGCCACCTGCTCACCCTGATCAACGAGATCCTCGACCTGGCCAAAGTGGAAGCCGGCGCGGTGACGCTGGCCATGGAAGCGGTGCCGCTGGCCGACATCCTGGCCGAATGCCGCGGCATGATCGCCCCGCTGGCGGCCGGGCGCGGCATCGACGTGCGCTTTCCCGACGAAGCCGGCGCCATGGTGCAGGCCGACCGCACCCGCCTCAAGCAGGTGCTGCTGAACCTGCTGTCGAACGCGGTCAAGTACAACCGCGACGGCGGCGCCGTGGTGGTCGATTGCGAACCGGGGGCGGCGCACCGGCTGCGCCTGACGGTGCGCGACACCGGCATGGGATTGACGCCGGAGCAGGTGGCCGCGCTGTTCCAGCCCTTCAACCGCCTGGGCCAGGAAAGCGGGACCCAGGAGGGCACCGGCATCGGCCTGGTGGTGACGCGCCGCCTGGTCGAGCTGATGGGCGGCGAGATCGGCGTCAGCAGCAGTCCCGGCGTCGGCAGCGTGTTCTGGATCGAGCTGGCGCGCGCCGCGCCGGCCGGCGCGCCGGCGGCGGCGGACGATGCGGCGCCGGCGCCCGAGACGGCCGCCGCGCCGGCCGCCGCGCCGGGTGCGCCGCGCACGCTGCTGTACGTGGAAGACAATCCGGCCAACCTG
>DAMAFT010000282.1:0-6105 GCA_031995805.1 Massilia sp. | reverse complement strand
ACCGCCACAACGGCGCCGGCGAGATGCTGGTGTTCTCGGCGGCCGACTTCGAGGACTTCCTGGAGCCGCGTCCGGACTTGCCGCAGGGCATGGAGGACGAGCTGGAACAGGTGGTGCGCCACCTGGTCTCGAAGCGCTGGCCGTTCCGCCTGCACGCCACCTACGACGAATCGATCTCGCGCATGCTCGACGTGTTCGAGAAGGTCGACCGCGAGATCCCGTTCGCCGGCCTGCGCTGGATGTTCGACCATGCCGAGACCATCAGCGAGCGCAACATCGAGCGCGTGCGCGCGCTCGGCGGCGGCATCGCGATCCAGCACCGCATGGCCTTCCAGGGCGAATACTTCGTCGACCGCTACGGCGCCGACGCCGCCAAGACCACGCCGCCGATCAAGCGCATGCTGGAAGCCGGCATCCCGGTCGGTGCCGGCACCGACGCCACCCGCGTGGCCAGCTACAACCCGTGGACGGCGCTGTACTGGCTGGTGTCGGGCCGCACCGTCGGCGGCCTGCGCCTGTACGAGCACGGCGCGCGCCTCGACCGCGACACGGCGCTCGAGCTGTGGACGGCCGGCAGCGCCTGGTTCTCCAGCGAACAGGGCAAGAAGGGCCGCATCGCGCCGGGCATGCTGGCCGACCTGGCCGTGCTGTCGGCCGACTATTTCCGCGTGCCCGAGGACGACATCAAGGCGATCGAATCGGTGCTGACCATCGTCGGCGGCAAGCCCGTCTACGCCCAGGGCGCCTTCGGCGACTACGCGCCGCCGGCAATCCCCGTGCTGCCCGAGTGGTCGCCGGTGGCGAAGGTGCCCGGCCACTACCGCCCGGCCCCGGCCACCGCGACGGCGTCCGCGCTGCTGCCGCACCAGTGCAAGGGCGCCTGCGGCGTGCATGCGCACGCCCACGACAAGGCGCGCCGTTCCAACATGCCGGTGTCGGATTTCTCGGCATTCTGGGGCGCGCTCGGCTGCTCCTGCTTCGCGTTCTGATGAGGAATTTCCAGATGGTCAAACCTACCGACCTGACGCTCGGCGTCTGCCTCGGCCTGATCGCCGGCTACGTCGACACGGCCGGCTTCGTGGCCCTGTTCGGGCTGTTCACGGCCCACGTCACCGGCAACTTCGTGCTGATCGGCACCGAGCTGGCCCGCCCCTCGGGCGGCCATGTGCTGCTGCTGAAGTTCCTGGCGGTGCCGGCTTTCGCGGCCGGCGTGGTCGCGGCCCGCCTGCTCGACTTCCGCTGCGCGCGCCTGCAGCACAACCCCGCGCGTCCGCTGCTGCGCATGCAGTTGCTGCTGCTGGTCGGCTTCACCGTCGCCGGCATCGCCGCCACGCCGTTCAAGGATGCGCGCGAGCCGCTCGTGCTCCTGTGCGGCATCCTGGGCGCGGCCGGCATGGGCGTGCACAACGCCGCCGGCAAGCTGCAGTTCGGCCGCCTGGCGCCGACCACGGTCATGACCGGCAACGTGACGGAACTGCTGATCGACCTGACGGACATGGCCAGCGGGCGCGCCACCCAGGCGGTGCGCGACCGCTTCGTCAAGTTCTTCTGGCCCGTGCTGGCCTTCGCCCTCGGCTGCATCGCCGGCGGCACGGCCTATGTCTGGTTCGGATTCTGGTGCATGCTGCCGGCCCTGGTGCTGCTGGCCTTCCTCAGCCTGCTCGACTGGCCGATGCCGGCGCCGGCATCGGGATCGGCATCGGCGGCGGCCAAGCCGGCCTGACGGGCGGTTGCCAGAAAGGCCGCGGCTAGCCGCCGCGGCCTCCCTCCGGGAACCGGTCGCATGCGCCGGCCTCCTTTTGCCTGCCACGCAGCGGCCACGGTGCGGCGGGCATTTTTCCTTCCGCAAGCCGCTCAGGTGGACAATCTTCCCCGCAGCGAATACTGGTGCGACATGTCCAGGTAGACGAGGTAGAGCAGGCAGCGCCCGGCGGCGTGGCCGAGTATGCCCTGGTGAAACGTCAGCGGCGCGCTGAACACGACGACCGTCACCAGGAACAAGGCTACCTGCCACACCAGTTCCATCTTCTGCTTGCCGACCACGAAGAAGACGTGGCTGAGCGGACTGGCGACGACGTTCAGGAAGCACAGGGCGCCAGGATGCGCGCAAGCTCGCCCGCCGGCCGCCAGCCGGGACCGAACAGCCAGGCGAACAGGGGCGGCGCGAACAGCAGCAGGACCAGCGTCGGTAGCAGCGCCAGCAGCAGCAGCGCCCGGAACGTGGTCAGATAAGCGCCACGGCAATTGCCGACCGACTGGACTCGTGCACGGCCTGGCGCTTGAGCACGTCGAGCACCGACGCGGCGACCAGCGACACCGGCGCCGCCAGCACGCGCTGGGTCAGGGCGAACAGCCCGGCAGCCACGACGCCATGGTGGAAGCCGATCATGAACAAAGGGAGCTGCCCGGTCACGGCATCGAGCAGGCTGGACGGCAAGGAAAAGCGCCAGAACGCCTGGTGCTTCAGCAGGCAGGCGCGCTGTTCGCGGTCGAGCGCGAGGCGCGGGCGCGCGGCCGGCGGCGACAGCAGCTGCCGTCCCGCTCACAGGCCGGCGTCCAGCCCGATCAACTGCCCCGCCAGCAGGGCCACGCCGTCCAGGCCGGCGTACAGCAGCGCGAGCTGGCTGGCGGCGATCGCGCCCGCCTGCAGGATCTTCGCCTGCGCCGCCTTGCCGAACAACGGGTGCGACACGGCATACGCAAGCGTCGTCTGCATGCAGGCGGTGAGCCAGGTGCCGATGCCGATGGTCAGCAGTCCGAACCAGGACATGGCGCGCAGCGCCGCCACGTCCAGCACCCAGGCGATGCCGGCGGCGATCGACGTCACCGCGATGACGCCGAGCCAGACGCTGAAACCGCCCAGTTCGGCCGGCGTGCACAGGCGGGTGAGCAAGGGCGCCGCGAGTATCGGCAACAGTTGCGCGCCCGTTGCACCGAGCAGGACGGTGACGACGCTGTTCCAGAACCCGGACCGCAACCTATGCATGGGCAACCTTGTCGATCCGGCGGGCGGGGAATCCGCCATGCCGGCCTGCGGCCCATGTTAGGCCGGCGCCCATGCCGGCCCCTCATCTGCATCGAAGGAGCGGTGTAAAACGTGTAAAGATGCCGCCGCCGCCCTGGCGCAGCTGCGGGTCACACCTCGATCACGAGCCCGGGGCGGAACGCTTCCTGCTCGCCCTTGCTGGCATAGCCGAGCGGATTGGCGACCACCCGGCAGGCGCGCGTGCGGCCGCCGGCGTCGCTCTCCACCACGTAGTCGTTGACGCAATGCAAATGCCCGTGGATCCAGACGTCGGCCAGCGCGAACAGGTCGTCGAGCGCGTTGCAGAAACCCGCCGTGCCCGGCGCCAGGCCGTAGCGCGGGTCGGCGCTGCGCAGGCTGGGCGCGAAATGCGTCACCGCCACGGTGCTGCCGTGGAACGGCGCGGCCAGGGCGGCGCGCAGCCAGTCCTGGCAATCCAGCGCCATGGCGCGCTGCTGCTCGGCCAGCACCGGCTGCCCGGCGCGCAGCGTGGTGTTCTTGCTGAGGTAATAGTTGGCTGCGCGAAATGCCTTTTCGCGCATCTTGAGACGCTTGCCGAGATCCGGCTCGCGTCCGGCGAGCGCATCGAAGTCGGCCCACAACGTGGTACCGACGAAGCGCACGGCGCCAATGACGATGGTCTCGCGGTCGAGCCACTCGATGCCCAGCCCCGCGCAGGTGGCGCGCAGGCGCGCGTACGCCTCGTCGTACTCCAGTGAATCGAATTCGTGGTTGCCCGGGATGTACAGCACGCGCGCGGGCGGCGCGCCCTCGCGCCGCGGCGAAAAGCGGCCCAGGCCGAAGTCGTCGGTGCGCAGGCGCGAGTTCGACTGGTAGGACCCGATGTCGCCGGCGAGCACCACGACGTCGGTGTCCTGGGCGATGTGGGGAACGAAATCGGGATAGCGTTCGAGGGAGAGGGCGGAAAAAAGCTGGATGCGCATGGCGGCCAGTATAGCGTCCCGTCCGGCATCCCGGGAAAAGCGCGCACGCTTGCGCGAGGTCGCATCGACGTCGCGGTCGGCGAACCGCAAGCGCCAGCCGCCGGTCTGACCCCGACAGCAATCGCATCCAACGACAGGAGCTTCCGACATGCAAACCGACAAGGTCGCCGATGACGTCACCACCAGCGACGGCACGCGCATCTTCTACAGGGACTGGGGCAGCGGCACGCCCATCGTGTTCTCGCACGGCTGGCCGCTGAGCGCGAGCGACTGGGACAACCACATGCCGTTCTTCCTCGGCCAGGGCTTCCGACTTCACGGCCGACCTGCGCAAGATCGGGCTGCCGCTACTGGTGCAGCACGGCGGCGACGACCGGGTCGTGCCCTACCGCGACTCGGCCCCGCTGACGGCGCAACTGCTGCGGAACGCGGCGCTGAAGACCCATGCGGGCTTCCCGCACGGCATGCCGACCACGCATGCGCAGCGCAGCAATGCGGATATCCTGGCGTTCGTCAACGGATGAATGCGGCGTCAGCGCCGGCGCGTGATCTCGATGCCCAGCTTTTCCGCCATGCGCACCAGCTCGGCCAGGGTGCGCGTGCCCATCTTCTGCATCAGGTTGCGCTTGTGGACCTTGGCCATGATCTCGCTGATACCCATCTCGTCGGCGATCTGCTTGTTGAGCAGGCCGCCGATGGCCAGGGCGAACACTTCGCGCTCGCGCGGCGTCAATTGCGCGTGGCGCTGGGCCAGGTCGTCGGCCTCGCGGCGCAGCGCGATGCGGGCGGCATCGGCCGCCAGGGCCTCGTCCACCGCGCCCAGCAGGGCGTCGGGGTCGACCGGCTTGGTGAGGAATTCGTTGGCGCCCGCCTTCATCGCCGCCACCGACAGCGGGATCGTGCCGTGACCGGTCAGGAAGATCACCGGCAGCCCCAGGTGGCGTTGCGCCAGGTGCTGCAGCACGCCGATGCCGTCCAGCTGCGGCATCCGCATGTCGAGGATCAGGCAAGCCGGCACCGCCGGCGCCGGCGCGGCCAGCAGGTCGGCGGCCTCGGCGAAGGCGCGTACGGCGTAGCCCGCGGATTCGAGCAGGTCGGCCAGGCTGCGACGGATGGCAGGGTCGTCGTCCAGTACCATCACCACTTGCTCGTCCATGCCCGCCTCCCCGTCGATTGCAAGCGCAAGCATAGCGGAAAACGGACCAGGATGTCGGGAAAGCAATCGGGAGCCGGACGTCATCGCGGCCGCCCGGGGTGCGGGATCGCATCGATCAGCGCCAGCAGGCATTCCGGATCGACGGGCTTGCGCATCAGCACCAGCGCCCCGACCGTACGGGCACGGCCGTCGAGGGCAGGATCGGGGTCGCCGGTGATGAAAATCAGTTGCAGGTGTGGCGCGCAGCGGCGCAGGCTGGCGCCCAGGGCGAAGCCGTCGGCATCGCCGAGGTGGATGTCGAGCACGGCGCAGTGCGCGCCGGCCAGGTCGGCGCCGGCCAGCAACGCGGCGCCACTGGCATAGCCTTCGGCCTCGTAGCCGGCCGAACGCAGCAGCCCGAGCATGGCGGTGCGCACCGCCTCGTCGTCGTCGACGACGAGGACCGGGGCGACGGCTTCAGGCGGCCGGGTCATGCGGCGCCTGGCGCGGTGCTTCGACCCCGCTGATCCTGGTCACGCACTCGCTGCGGAACCAGGAGATCGTGACCGGCTCGCCGGAAATCAGGCGCTTGGCGATGGGCACGGCCTGCTCGCCGACCAGCATGCCGAACAGGCCGATCAGGGCGATCGCCGGCGGGGCCGGGGAACGCACTTGCAGCAGCGCATAGATGCAGCCGACCAGCAGGCCGACCGCCAGTGAAACCAGGTAGAACTTCATGATCTTCCTGTCCTTGAAGATGCCGGGCCGGACGGCGTTGCCGGCAAGGGTCGCGCCGGCCCGACGTGGGCAATCCCGGCCGCTGGTGGCGGCCGGGGACGTCCTGTGGCGCACTCCGCGGCCGGGGAAAGCCGGCCGCGGATCCCGTCCGTCCGCTCAGCGGATCGGCGCCGCCACCGGCGCCAGCACCTCGTGGCCCGGCTGGGCGCGCTGTGCGGCCTTGTGCACCATCGTGTAGGCGTAGTCCACGCCCATGCCGTAGG
>DAMAFT010000281.1:0-6136 GCA_031995805.1 Massilia sp. | reverse complement strand
AACGAGGAAAACCGCGCCGACGCCATGCGCCTGGCCGACATGCTGCGCACCATCTACCTGTGCCCGAAGCCCGTGATCGCCAAGGTACAGGGCGACTGCTACGCCGGCGGCATGGGCCTGGTGGCCGCCAGCGACATCGCCGTCAGCAGCGACGCCGCCGGCTTCTGCCTGTCGGAAGCGAAGCTGGGGCTGACCCCGGCGACGATCTCGCCCTACGTCATCAAGGCGATGGGCGAGAATGCCGCGCGCCGCTACTTCCTCACCGCCGAGCGCTTCGACGCGCGCGAGGCGCACCGCATCGGCTTCGTGCACGAGGTCGTGGCGCCGGAGGCGCTCGACGCGCGCGTCGCCGCGCTGGCCGACACGCTGGCGAAGAACAGCCCGAACGGGGTGCGCGAAGCCAAGAAGCTCGTGCGCGAGATCGCCGGCCGGGAAGTCACGCAGGCGCTGCTGGACGACACGGCCGAGCGCATCGCCGGCATGCGCGCCTCGCTCGAAGGGCGCGAGGGCGTCGCCGCCTTCCTCGAAAAACGCCGGCCGTCCTGGCTGGACTAGCACAACCTCGGGACCCATCTTGAAGCAGAACACCACCTCCTCCGACTGGATCGCGCGCAGCCTGCGCAGCGTCTGGCATCCATGTACGCAAATGCAGCACCACGAAGAGGTGCCGCTGATCGCCGTCAGCCACGGCAAGGGCCCGTGGCTCTACGACCATGAAGGCCGGCGCTACCTGGACGGCATCAGCTCGTGGTGGGTGAACCTGTTCGGCCACGCGAACCCGCGCATCAACGGCGCCCTGAAGGACCAGCTGGACAGGCTGGAACACGCGATGCTGGCCGGCTTCACCCACGAGCCGGTGGTGGAACTGTCGGAGCGGCTGGCCGCGCTCACGGGCCATAACATGGGCCACGCCTTCTATGCCTCCGACGGCGCCTCGGCGGTGGAGATCGCGCTCAAGATGAGCTTCCATTACTGGCGCAACGCCGGCCACCCGGCCAAGCAGGAATTCGTCTGCCTGCAGGGCTCCTACCACGGCGAGACGATCGGCGCGCTGGCCGTGACCGACGTCGCCCTGTTCAAGGATGCCTACGGCCCGCTGCTGCGCGCGGCGCGCACGGTCGCCTCGCCGGACGCGCGCAATGCCCGCGACGGCGAATCGGCGCAGGACGTGGCGCTGCGCGCGATCCAGGACGTGGAAGCCCTGTTCGCCGAACGCGCGGACCAGATCGCCGCCATCATCGTCGAGCCGCTGGTGCAGTGCGCCACCGGCATGGCGATGCACGACCCGCTCTACCTGCAGCGCCTGCGCGAGCTGTGCGACAAGCACCACGTGCACCTGATCGCCGACGAGATCGCGGTCGGCTGCGGCCGCACCGGCACCTTCTTCGCCTGCGAGCAGGCCGCCATCTGGCCCGACTTCATGTGCCTGTCGAAGGGCATCAGCGGCGGCTACCTGCCGCTGTCGCTGGTGCTCACCACCGACCAGGTCTACGAGGCGTTCTACAGCGAGGACGTCACGCGCGGCTTCCTGCATTCGCACTCGTACACGGGCAATGCGCTGGCCTGCCGCGCGGCGCTGGCCACGCTGGCCATCTTCGAGGAAGACGACGTCCTGGCGCGCAACCGCGCCACCGCCACGCGCCTGATGCAGGAACTGGCGCCGCTGCTCGACCACCCGCGCGCGACCCACTTCCGCCAGCGCGGCATGATCCTGGCGTTCGACGCCGTCGAGTCCGACCCGGCGCGCGCGTCCACCTTCGCGCGGCGCTTCTTCACCAGCGCCGTCGAGAACGAACTGCTGCTGCGCCCGATCGGCCGCACGGTCTACCTGATGCCGCCGTACGTGCTGGACGAGGAAGAGATCGTGGGCCTGGGCGCGCGCACGCGCCAGGTGTTCGACATGGTGATCGGGTGAGCGCGGCATGACCACGGACCTGCTTTCCGGCGTCAGGACCCAGCTCGATGCGCTGGCCGCGCACAGCCTGGTGCGCCGGCGCCGCACGGCCGAGACGCCATGCGCGCCGCGCCAGGTCGTCGACGGCCGCGAACTGCTGGCGTTCTGCAGCAACGACTACCTGGGCCTGGCGGCGCATCCGCAAGTGGTGGAAGCGCTGCGCGAAGGGGCGTCCCTGTACGGCGCCGGCAGCGGCGCCTCGCACCTGGTGTCCGGCCACTCGCGCGCCCACGCGCTGCTGGAGGAACGCCTGGCCGCCTTCGCGGCGCCGCACCTGGAACAGGCGCGCGCCCTGTATTTCTGCACCGGCTACATGGCCAACCTGGCCGTGCTGACGGCGCTGGGGGGCGACACCGGAGCGGCGATCTTCTCGGAAGCGCTGAACCACGCCTCGCTGATCGACGGCGCGCGCCTGGCCCGCGCCGGCGTGACGGTCTACCCGCACGGCGACGTGGCGGCGCTGGACGCGCAACTGGCCGCCAGCGCGGCGGCCACGAAGATCGTCGTCACCGACAGCGTGTTCAGCATGGACGGCGACCTGGCGCCGCTGCCCGCGCTGCTGGCGCTGTGCGAACGCCACGGCGCCTGGCTGGTCGTCGACGACGCCCACGGCTTCGGCGTGCTGGGAGACCACGGCCGCGGCGCGCTCGAGCACTTCGGCCTGCGCTCGCCCCACCTCGTCTACGTCGGCACGCTGGGCAAGGCGGCCGGCGTCGGCGGCGCCTTCGTCGCGGCGCACGCGGACGTGGTCGAATTGCTGGTGCAGCGCGCCCGTCCCTACATCTACACGACGGCGGCGGCGCCGGCGCTGGCGCATGCGCTGCTGGCCAGCCTCGACATCATCGCGGGCGCCGAGGGCCGCGCGCTGCGTGCCCAACTGCATGCGCGCATCGCCCAGCTGGACCGCGAACTGCGGCTGGAACGCTGGCGCCGTCCCGCCTCGCACACCGCGATCCAGCCGATCGTCATCGGCGCCAACGACGAGGCGCTGGCGGCGTCCGCCAGCCTGCACGCGCAGGGCCTGTGGGTGCCGGCGATCCGTCCGCCGACCGTGGCGCCGGGCACGGCGCGCCTGCGCGTGACCCTGTGCGCGGCGCACCGCGAAGCCGACGTCGCGCAACTGACTTCCGCACTCAATCGCCTGGAAAGGAGCCGCACATGACCCTCAACGACCCCGAACAGACCGGCGGCGCCGAACCGGGCATCGGCTTTGCCGAACCGGCGGCCGCACCCGGCACCGCCGCGAAGTTCGTCGAGGTGCCGGCCGCGCTGGCGGCCGAAGGCATCCCGACGCGCTTCGCCTGCTTCGTCACCGGCACCGACACCGAGATCGGCAAGACGCTGGTGTCGAGCGCGATCCTGCACAAGCTGGTGCAGCGGGGCCAGCGCGCCTGCGGCATGAAGCCGATCGCGGCCGGTGCCGAGGAACGCGACGGCGAACTCCACAACGATGATGTCGCCATGCTGCGCGCCGCCGGCAACGTCAACCTGCCGCAGCACATCACCACGCCCTTCATGCTGCGCGAGCCGTGCGCGCCGCACATCGCCGCGGCGCTGGAAGACGTCACGATCGAGCCGGTGCCGATCATGGCGGCCTACGCGGAAATCCTGGCGGCGTCGGACGCCACCGTGGTCGAAGGCGTGGGCGGCTTCTGCGTGCCCTTCTCCGACGACTTCGACAGCGCCGACCTGGCGGTGCAGCTGAACCTGCCGGTGATCCTGGTGGTCGGCCTGCGCCTCGGGTGCATCAACCATGCCCTGCTCACCGCCGAAGCCATCGTCGCGCGCGGCCTGGTGCTGGCCGGCTGGGTCGCCAACCAGGTCGACCCGGCCATGCGCTTCGTGGACGAGAACATCGCCGCGCTGGCGCAGCGCATGCCGGCCCCGCTGCTGGGCCGCGTGCCGCGCCTCGACCAACCCACGGCCGCCCAGGCGGCCGCCCATATCGAACTCGCGGGCCTGCCGGGATGGCCGGCCACGCGCACCTAGAACCCGAAACAAGGAACACCATGTCCCAAGTCCTCACCCTCCATCCTCCGGTCGCCCCGGTCACCCTGCCCAGGGACGCCACCTGGCCCCTGCCGGACGTGCTGGCCCTGTTCGACCTGCCGCTGCCGGAACTGATGTTCCGCGCCGCCCAGGCGCACCGCGCCAACTTCCCGGACGGCGACGTCGAACTGGCCACCCTGCTGTCGATCAAGACCGGCGGCTGCGAGGAAGACTGCGGCTACTGCCCGCAGGCGGCGCGCTACGACACCGGCGTCGAAGCCAAGAAGATCCTCGACATCGACACCGTGCTGGACGCGGCGCGCGCGGCGAAGGCCAGCGGCGCGACGCGCTTCTGCATGGGCGCCGCCTGGCGCAGCCCGAAGGAGCGCGACATGGAAAAGGTCGAGACCATGGTGCGCGGCGTGAAGGCGCTGGGCATGGAAACCTGCGCCACGCTGGGCATGCTGGAAGACGGCCAGGCCGAGCAGCTGAAGGCCGCGGGCCTGGACTACTACAACCACAACATCGACACCGCGCCCGACTTCTACGGCGACGTGATCTCGACGCGCGACTACCGCGACCGCCTGGACACGCTGGGCCGCGTGCGCAATGCGGGCCTGAAGGTCTGCTGCGGCGGCATCGTCGGCATGGGCGAGACGCGCGAGCAGCGCGCCGGCCTGATCGCCCAGCTGGCCAACCTGAACCCGTATCCGGAATCGGTGCCGGTCAACCACCTGGTGCAGGTGGCGGGCACGCCGCTGCACGGCCTCGACAAGCTGGACCCGATCGAATTCGTGCGCACCATCGCGGTCGCGCGCATCACCATGCCGCAAGCGCGCGTGCGCCTGTCGGCGGGCCGTCGCGAGCTGGGCGAAGCGGTGCAGGCGATGTGCTTCATGGCCGGCGCCAACTCGATCTTCTACGGCGACAAGCTGCTCACCACCGACAACCCGGAAGCGAACGACGACCGCGCGCTGCTGGAAAAACTGGGCCTCAAGACGCGCGCGACCACGCTGGAATCGGCGCCGAAGGAGCGTTGCGGGTGCTGAGGCGCTGCCGCGCATGCCGTCGTTCCCGCGCAGGCGGGAACGACGTGGCTGGATTTTCATAAAACATAAACGACGAGACACCACATGTTCACCAAGATCCTCATCGCCAACCGTGGCGAAATCGCCTGCAGGGTCGCCGCCACCGCGCGCCGCCTGGGTATCCGTACCGTAGCCGTCTATTCGGAAGCCGACGCCGGCGCCAAGCACGTGGCGGTGTGCGATGAAGCGATCCTGCTGGGCCCCGCCCCCGCGCGCGACAGCTATCTGCGCGGCGACCGCATCATCGAAGCGGCGAAGGCCACCGGCGCCCAGGCCATCCACCCGGGCTACGGCTTCCTGTCGGAGAATGCGGAATTCGCCGAGGCCTGCGCCGCCGCCGGCCTCGTGTTCATCGGCCCGCCGGCCGGCTCGATGCGCGCGATGGGATCGAAGTCGGCCGCCAAGCAGCTGATGGAAGGCGCGCACGTGCCGCTGGTGCCGGGCTACCACGGCGACGACCAGGATCCGCAGCTGATCCAGCTCGAGGCCGACCGCATCGGCTACCCGGTGCTGCTGAAAGCCAGCGCCGGCGGCGGCGGCAAGGGCATGCGCGTGGTCGAACGCGCGGAAGACCTGCAGGCCGCGCTGGCCTCGTGCAAGCGCGAAGCGATTTCCTCTTTCGGCGACGACAAGGTGCTCGTCGAAAAATACCTGACCCGTCCGCGCCACATCGAGATCCAGGTGTTCGCGGACACGCACGGCAACTGCGTCTACCTGCACGAGCGCGACTGCTCGGTGCAGCGCCGCCACCAGAAGGTGCTGGAAGAGGCGCCGGCGCCCGGCATGCCGCCCGAGCGCCGCGCCGCGATGGGAGAAGCGGCGGTGGCGGCGGCGCGCGCCGTCGGCTACGTCGGCGCCGGCACCGTCGAGTTCATCGCCAACCAGGACGGCTCGTTCTACTTCATGGAGATGAACACCCGCCTGCAGGTCGAGCATCCGGTGACGGAAATGATCACCGGCACGGATCTCGTCGAATGGCAGCTGCGCGTCGCCGCCGGCCAGCCGCTGCCCAGGCGCCAGGATGAACTGGCCATCCACGGCCACGCGATCGAGGCGCGCGTCTACGCCGAGAATCCGGAGAAGGGCTTCCTGCCCTCGACCGGCA
>DAMAFT010000280.1:0-6138 GCA_031995805.1 Massilia sp. | reverse complement strand
CCGGCGGCCGGCTTGCCGTCCGGGCCGGAGATGCGGCCGGCCACCGCCGACGTCGTGTTCTGCGCCAGGGCCGGCGCGCCCGCGAGCGCGATCGACAGTGCCAGCGCCAGCTTCGTCAACTGGATCCGTTTTTGATAGATCATTGGATTAACCCCAAATAAACTTGATATTTATAGTTCGGGAACCGTAAGTTCCCCTCTTTACAGTGCTGCAAACCCCAGGACTGGCTTCATCAGGCCGTCACTTTTTATTCTGTCAGCCCCCACCCCGACTGGTGCATTTCCCTACAAAAATGCACTGGAAAAGGGCGGCGCACGCGATTCTATCCGTCGAATATTTCCGGGTTGTTACACCTGAAAACTTCTGCAATCGTCTTGTTATTGATTAATAAAAGACCAATATGCATGAAGCCCGGAAACCAGACAAATACGTTTTCGTTTGGGAATTTATAGTTTGTGCGTATAAGTTGCTTAAAAAACGTGCAGATGATCGCTTGCAGGGCGTCTTTTCCCTCGGGAAAAGACACGGCGCGATTATAAGGAAGGAATTCTGGACTGAAATTGTTTCGCTTGTTTTTTGGGCAAACGACGTGATAAAGCGTGAAATTTGTAGCGCAATGACCACAGAGACGGCATATGCATATGCCTTTTTGCTACTGCGGTCGCACTAAACAAGCGGGACGGCGAGAGACGGACGCCCGGTGCGGCGCCCGTCCAGAGGGGAAGACGGCGCGATCGCGCCGTCCGGTCAGTGCTTCACGGCGGTGCGTTCGAGGGCGGCGACGTCCGCCTCGAAGCGGGCGAACCTGGCGTCGAGCTGGCGCGCGAGGCGCGCCTTGGCGTCCTTGTCCAGGAAGCTGTAGCGGATGCTGTCGTAGGCCGTCTTCTTGATTTCCGCGTAGTTCGGCTTGTAGCGGCTGGCGAACAGCACGTACTCGTTCGACAGCGTATGGCGCGTGACGCCGGCGTCGTCGGTCGAGATCACGTAGGGCACGCCATACTTGCGGTACAGCGTGACCGGGTGGTTCTCGCCCTCGATGCCGCTGATGAAGGCGTTCGACGTGAGGTTGATCTCGACCGGGACGTCCTTCGCGCGCATGGTTTTCATGATGGCCGGCGCATTGGTCTCGTGGGCCAGGTCGATGCCGTGGCCGATGCGGTTGGCGCCGGCCACGTTCAGGGCCTGGTCGATGTGGTACTGCAGGTCTTCCGGACGCACGTCGCCCAGCGCCAGCTCGCCCGCGTGCATCGCCACCTTGACGTTCGGGTAGACCGACTTCAGGAAGCGGAACATCTTCATGTGCAAGGTGTAGTCGCGCATCGGGACCATGCGGCTTTCCTGGCCGACGATGTTGACGCCGACGATCCTGCCGCCGCGCGCCGCCGCCTTGAACGCCGACACCATCGACGAGAACACCTGCGACGGGTTCAGGAGGCGCAGCACGTACAGCTGGTAGCGCATGGTGAAACGGTCGTCGTCGATGCCGGCGCTTTCCTTGTCGATGCCGGCCACGAAGTCGGACAGCGTGGAAACGAACTTCGGATCCTGGTCCAGCGCCGTCATCCAGGCGCGCATGCGGGCGTCCAGCGCGGCGTCGTCGTCGGCGTTCTTCCAGGCGGCGGCGTCGAAGTCGGCATTGGCGACGAACGGCGCCAGCTTGTACATGGTCTCGACATAGGCCACGTTCTCGCGGATCGCGCGCTCCTTGATCTCGACCAGGCCGTCACGGAAGTTGCCGGTGTCGGCCACCGGGCCGAAGTAGCCGAAGGTCGAGAAGAACGCGCGGTCCGGCGGCGGCTGGACGGCGCCGTGGTTGTGGAAGTCCTTGGTCGACCAGCGCTGCAGCAGTTCGCGGTAGACGCCGTCGTCGGCGTACACCTCGGCCGTGTTCAGGCAGGTGCGCGCCGCCGCCGGCTTGTCGCGGTCGGCGTCGACGGCCGCCTTGTCGGTCACGATCGTGTAGGTCTTTCTGTCGACGCAGAAGCCGCGCTTGTCGACGAAGTCGACATAGCTCTCGGCGTACAAGGCGCCCGAGTAATGGTGATGCAGGTCGCCGCCCTTGGGCATCTGGGTGAAGAACAGCGTCAGCTCGGCCGTCTTCGGCGTGCCGGCGACCAGGGCCGCGTAATGGCGCGCGGTGGCGGCTTCGTTGGCGCCGGCGGCGGGGGTGCGCGCGGCGGCCGTGGCGGACAGGGCGATCAGCAGGGTGCTGACCAGGGTTTTCTGCATCATGGTGGTCCCGGGTGGTCGGTTAAGTCGTCCGGCAGCACGTCGCCTGCGCAGGAGCGACGGGTTGCCGTCATCGATTCTTTCAGACCAGCATCCCTTCCCGCTCGTGCACCAGCCTGCCCGCGGCATACGTGGCGCGGATGGCGCGGTCGTCGCCCAGCAGCGCCAGCGCGAACAGCGTTTCCTCGAGCGTGTCGGCCTGCGCCGTGCGGCGCGCCAGCAGCGGCGTCGCCTGCGGGTCGAGGACGATGAAGTCGGCCTCGGCGCCGGCGACGAAGTTGCCGATCGTGCCCTCGAGCTGCATGCTGCGCGCGGCGCCCAGCGTGGCGAGGTAGAACATGCGCAAGGCCGGAAGGTAGCTGCCTTTCAATCGCGCAACTTTATACGCTTCATTCATTGTTTGCAACATCGAGAACGACGTGCCCGCCCCCACGTCCGTGCCCAGCGACAGCAGCGCCTTCGCCTTGTCGGCGCTGGCCACGTCGAACAGGCCGCTGCCCAGGAACAGGTTCGAGGTCGGGCAGTGCGCGATCGCCGAGCCGGTATCGGCCAGCAGCGCGAAGTCGGCGTCGTCCAGCCAGATGCAGTGACCGAACATGGCGCGCGGGCGCATCAGGCCGTAGTGCTCGTACACCTGCAGGTAGCTGCGCCGCTCGGGGAACAGCTCGCCCACCCACTGGCACTCGTCCCGGTTCTCGGACACGTGGGTCTGGATGTAGGTATCCGGCCAGGCGCGCGCGAGCTCGCCGGCGGCGGCCAGCTGGCCTTCCGTCGAGGTGGGGGCGAAGCGCGGCGTGATCGCGTACATGGCGCGGCCCTTCTTGTGCCAGCGCCGGATGAGTTCTTCGCTGTCGCGCATGTCGGCGCTGTCGCGCAGGGATTCGGGGCAGTGGCGGTCCATCAGCACCTTGCCGCCGGCCATGCGCAGGTTACGCGCGGCGCTGGCTTCGAAGAAGGCGTCGACCGATTCCTTGTGCACGGTGCAGTAGACCACGGCCGTGGTGGTGCCGTTGCGCAGCAGCTCGTCGAGGAAGAACTCGGCGACGGCGCGCGCATGGACCGGGTCGGCGAACTTGCCCTCGGTCGGGAAGGTATAGGTTTCCAGCCACGGCAGCAGGCCCGGCGCCGGCGAGGCGATCATGTCGGTCTGCGGGAAATGCAGGTGGGTGTCGATGAAGCCGGGCACGACGATCTTGCCCGACCAGTCGTGCACCGGGGTGCCGGCCGGCAGCGTGGGCGCCAGCGCGGCATGGTCGCCGGCGGCCACGACGCGGCCGTCCTCGCCCACCACCAGCAGGCCGTCGGCATGCCAGGCGTGCGCGTTCTCGGAAAACGCCGGATCGGCGTGGAAATGCAGCAGGCTCGCACGGTAGGCCTGCAGCTTGCGGGATTCGATGGACATCAGGTTCTTCCAGGTGATTCGTAGGATGCGTCCGGGCGGCGGGCGTGCGCATCGGCATCCGCCCGCTCCCAGACCGTCAGCAGTTGCGCCGCCACGGCGACGGCGATCACGGCCGGCTGCTTGCCGTCGATGCCGGGCACGCCCACCGGGCAGGCCATGGCGTCGAGGCGCGCGCGGTCGACCCCGCGCTCCAGCAGGCGCCGTTCGAACTGCCGGCGTTTCGTGTCCGATCCTATCAGGCCGAACCAGCCGGGGCTCGCACGCTTGAGGATCGTCTCGGCCAGGCGCTGGTCGAGCGCGTGGCTGTGGGTCATGACGAGGAAACTGGTGCCGGGCGCGGCCCGGGCGGCCAGCGCCTCGGGCGTGTCGGTCGCCTCGATGCGCACGCCGGGCGGCAAATCGGGCGGGAACGCATCCTCGCGCTCGTCGACCCAGGTCACGCGGCACGGCAGGCCGGCCAGCACGCGCACGATGGCGGCGCCGACGTGGCCGGCGCCGAACAGCATCAGGTGGTGGCGCGGCGCCGCAACCAGGTCGGCCAGCCAGCGCCGGCCGGCGGCGTCGCGCAGCAATTGCGTTGCGCCGCCGTGGACGCCGGCGGGCGGCTCCGCGTGCAGCGTCCGTTCGGGCGCGCCGTCGAGGGCGACCAGGCGCCAGCAGTCGGCATCGCGCCGCGAAGCCAGGGTTGCCAGGCAGGCCGCGTCGACGCGTTCGAACGCCAGGTGCACGACGCCGCCGCAGCACTGGCCCAGGCCGGGGCCGAGCGGAAATCGCTCCAGGCGCCGTTCCTCGCCCGCGTCCAGCATGGCGCGCGCGATCTGCACGGCGCGCAGTTCGAGGTGGCCGCCGCCGATCGTGTCCCACTGGCGGCGCGCGTCGACCAGCATGCGCGCGCCCGGCTCGCGCGGCGCGGAACCCTGCGCGACGGCGACCGTGACCAGCACGGCGGTGTCCACCGCCGCTTGCAGCCAAGCGTCCACGTCAGCGCGCTCCGGTGGCGATGGCTTCCACCGCCGCGACGGCGTCCAGGATCGCCTCGCAGGTGGCCGGCGCGTTCAGGGGCGGCTGCACGCGGTGGCCGCCGACGCTGGAAATCGCGTCGCGGATCGCGAAGAACACGGAAAACGGCAGCAGCAGCGGCGGTTCGCCCACGGCCTTGGAGCGGTGGATCGCATCCTCGACGTTGCGGTTGGCGAACAGGCGCACGCGGAAGTCCTCGGGACAGTCGGACACGCCCGGGATCTTGTAGGTCGAGGGCGCATGCGTCCTGAGGGTGCCGGCGCCGTCCCACCACAATTCCTCGGTGGTGAGCCAGCCCATGCCCTGGATGAAGGCGCCTTCGACCTGGCCGATGTCCAGCGCCGGGTTCAGCGAATTGCCGGCGTCGTACAGCGCGTCCGCGCGCACCAGCTTCCATTCGCCGGTGAGCGTGTCGACCACGACCTCGGACACCGCCGCGCCGTAGGCGAAATAGGAGAACGGCCGGCCGGTCATCGTCTTCTGGTCCCAGTGCAGGCCCGGGGTGGCGTAGTAGCCGTCCGACCACAGCTGCACGCGCGCCAGGTAGGCCTTGGCCACCAGTTCGCCGAACGGCACTTCGTGGCCGGCCACGAACACGGTGTCGGCGGCGAAGCGCACGTCGGCCGCCTCGCCGCCCAGCGCCATGGCGGCGTAGGCGGCCAGGCGGTCGCGGATCTGGCGCGCGGCATCCTGCGCGGCCTTGCCGTTCAGGTCGGCGCCGGTGGAGGCCGCCGTGGCCGAGGTGTTGGCGACCTTGCTCGTGTTGGTGGCCGTGATGCGCACGCGCGCCACGTCCACGCCCAGCTCGTGCGCCACCACCTGCATCACCTTGGTGTTCACGCCCTGCCCCATCTCGGTGCCGCCGTGGTTCACCAGGATCGAGCCGTCCACGTAGACGTGCACGAGGGCGCCGGCCTGGTTCAGGTGGGTCACGTTGAACGCGATCCCGAATTTCACGGGCGTCAGCGCCAGGCCCTTCTTGAGCACGGGACTGGAACGGTTGAATTCCTCGACCGCCCGGCGGCGCGCGCGGTAGTCGCTGGAGGCTTCCAGCTCGTCGACCAGTTCGTGGATCACGTTGTCGACGATTTCCTGGCCGTAGGGCGTGACGTTGCGCTCCGCCTTGCCGTAGAAGTTCAGCTTGCGCACGTCGAGCGCGTCGCGGCCGAGATGGCGCGCGATCTCGTCGAGCACGTATTCGATCGCGATCGCGCCCTGCGGTCCGCCGAAGCCGCGGAACGCCGTGTTCGACTGGGTATTCGTCTTGCCGCAGGCGGCGCGGATGTCGACGTCGGACAAATAGTAGGTGTTGTCGAAGTGGCAGACGGCGCGCGTGGCGACGGGGCCGGACAGGTCGGCCGAGAAGCCGGCGCGGCTGACCATGTCGACCCGCGCGGCGACGATGCGGCCGTCGCCGTCGTAGCCGACCTCGTATTCGTAGTGGAAGCAGTGGCGCTTGCCGGTGACCAGCATGTCGTCGTCGCGGT
>DAMAFT010000279.1:0-6146 GCA_031995805.1 Massilia sp. | reverse complement strand
CTGGGTGATGCGCCGGCGCGGCAAGGGAACCCCGCTCGACCTGCGCCAGCACTGGAAGCACTACCTGATCCTCGGCTTCTTCAATTCGGCCCTGCCCTTCCTGCTGTTCGCCTTCGCCGCGCGCACGCTGCCGGCCTCGGTGCTGGCGGTGCTGAACGCCACCACGCCGATGTGGGGCGCGCTGCTGGGCGCCGCCTGGACACGCCAGGCCGTGCCGGCGCGCACCCTGCTCGGCCTGGTGCTGGGCACGGCGGGGGTGGCGCTGCTGGTCGGCTTCGACCGCGTCGCCAGCCGCCCCGGCGCCGGCGCCGCGATCACCGCGACGCTGGTGGCCGCCATGTGCTACGGCATCGCCAGCCTGTATGCGCGCTCGGCCCGCAGCGTGGAGCCGTTCGCCAACGCGCACGGCACGATGTGGACCTCGGCCGTGATGGTGCTGCCGGCGCTGGCCGTGTTCCCGCCCACCGGCGCGCCCACCGCCGGCATCGCCGGCGCCGTGCTGGCGCTGGGCGTGCTGTGCAGCGGCATCGCCTACATCCTGTACTTCCGCCTGATCGAGGCGGTGGGCGCGACCTCGGCGCTGACCGTGACCTTCCTGAGCCCGGTGTTCGGCATCCTGTGGGGCACGCTGTTCCTGGGCGAGACGATCGGCTGGTACACGATCGCCGGCTCGGCCATCGTCCTGGTCGGCACCGCCCTCGTGACCGGGTTCCGGCCGCGCTTCGGGCGCACCGTCGCCGTCGCGGCCGGCAAGTGAGCTACCCCGTGGACACGCGCTTCATCATCGACCTGCCGCCCGGCTACGACCCCGGCCACGCCTTTTCCTTCCACGGCCGCGACACGACCGGCCTGGCCGAGGCGGTCGACGGCCACCGGATCCGCAAGGGCGTGCTGCTGGACGGCGTGGCGGTGCGGCTCGACCTGGCCCTGGACGCCGGCCGCGCCGAATGCGCCGTCGCCGCCGACGGCGCCGTCGCGCCGGCCCGCCTCGACGCCGTGCTGCGCAACATCCTCGGCCTGCACATCGATCCGGCATCCTTCGCCGCGTTGACGGCCGGCGACGCCCTGTTCGCCCCCCTCGTGCGGCGCCAGCCGGGCCTGCGCGTGATCCAGTCGGCCACCGTGTTCGAGGCGCTGACATGGGCCGTGATCGGCCAGCAGATCAACCTGTCGTTCGCGATCGCGCTGCGGCGCAGCTTCATCGAGCAGGCCGGACGGCCGCATGCGAGCGGCCTGTGGTGCTATCCGGAAGCGCCCGACGTGGCACGCCTGGACGTGGACCAACTAAGCAGCCGCAAGTTCTCGCGCGCGAAGGCCGACACCCTGCTGCGCCTGGCGCGCCTGGTCGCGGACGGCGCGCTCGACCTGGAACGCCTGCTGGACGACGGCGACGTGCGCCGGGCCGAAGCGTCGCTGCTGGCCGTCAAGGGCATCGGCCCCTGGACCGTGAACTACGCGCTGCTGCGCGGCTATGGCTATCCGGACTGCTCGCTGCACGGCGACGTGGCCGTGCGCACGGCGATCGGTCGACTGCTGGGCTCGCCCGACCCCGCGCAGCGTCCCGGCATCCCCGAAGCCGAGGCCTTCCTGCAGGCCTACCGGCCGCAGCGCACGATGGCGGCGGCCTACTGCTGGGCCAGCCTGGGACAGCCGGCCGGCTGATGCTTGACCCGCGGCTTGGCCTGCGGCAAGAAATTTGCCGAAGCGTTATGATCCTCGATTGGCCGGCCGCAGAGCCGGCTCCATTACGGGGAATCGCATGAACGTACGTACAGCATTTTGCATCCTGCTGCTGACCGGGGCCGGCACGGCGGCCGCCCAGTCGGACGGCGCCGCCGCGCCCGAGGCCGACCAGCCCGGCGCCTACCTGTCGGCCGTGTTCGGCAACGGCCGCATGCACGGCGAGAACGGCGAAGGCACGCAATGGATGCGCAAGCGCACCTTCGAGGTCCGCGCCGGGCGCGAGGAGCCGGACCTGTTCGGGGGCGGCCGCATCGATTTCGTGCACTACAACGAAGGCCATCCCGAGAACAACCACCGCGACGGCTTCGCCGTGCAGTGGCTGAAGGTCGGCAACCTGGGCGGCAAGCTCGAGGGCGAACTGGGCCTCGGGCCCTACGTCAGCATGAACACGACGACCCTCGACGGGCGCCAGCGCGACGACGCCAACTGGGGCCTGCTGCTGAGCGGCGCGCTGCGCATCCCGCTCGACTTCATGCCCGACGGCACCCACCTGCGCGTCGGCGTGAACCACGTGCGCATGCCCACCGTGCACAATTCGACGGCGCTGATGATCGGCCTGGGCCGCCAGTTCGGCGCCGCGGCGCCGAATCCGTCGACCGAGCCGGCCAGCGAGCGCGTGTGGTTCGGCCTGTCCTACGGCAATTCGATCACAAACATGTCCGGCACCGACGGTGCCTATGCCGCCACGCTGGAGATGCGCAAGTACATGTCCCCGGACGGCCCGTTCAAGCACTGGGCCGCCTCGCTCAAGGCCATCGACGAAGGCGACGACGGTGCCCGCGTCGACCGCTACGGCGTGGCCGGCCAGGTGTGGTACGTGCAGCAGGTGACGCCGCGCTTCGCGATGAGCGCCGGCATCGGCCCCTACGTCACGCGCAACCGCCGCGACGACGACCGCACCCGCAACAACATGCTGATCAGCTTCCAGGCCGAGCACGCGCTGTCGCGGCGCACGCGCCTGTTCGTGAACTTCAACCGTGTGAAGACCTTCCGCCAGACCGACGACCGCGACCTGTGGCAGGCCGGCGTGCTCAAGCGTTTCTAGGAGCCCGGCCGCGGCGACCTCAAGCCGCCCGTGCTTGCGCCCGGCGCGGTGCCGCAGGTCCCAGGCCGATCGAACAGAGCCAGTTCAGGACGACGTCACGGGCGACGTGCTTGTTGTCCACCTGGCAGTGTTCCAGTCCCCCGAGGCGACGGTCTTCGATCGCCACGAACGCCTTGTGCGCGGATCCGGCTTGCTCGTAATTCGTCAGGGCCTGCTTGAGCGGATGCGGTTGCACCAGCGCTTCCTCGGCACCGTGGACGACCAGGAGCGGGCATGCGATCCGGTGCAGGACGCCTTCGAGGTCGTAGGCAAACCGGGGGTCATTGGCGAATTCCTCGAGGCTGTTCGCGCCAAGGATGCGCAGGCCGTGGGCGGCCAGGCTCGGGGGCATCCACCTGAGCATGGCCGCCCAGTCGAACTTGTGCGTGCCGCCGTCCGAGATCACCGCGGCGATGCGCTGATCGAAGGAAGCAAGGCGCAACGCGTCGTAACCGGCAAAGCTTTCTCCGAACACGATGATCCTGTCCGGATCGACTTCCGGTCGCGTGAGGAGGAAATCGATGGCGCGGGAATGGAACGCTTCGCTGTCGGCACGGCGGGTCTTGCCTTTTTCGTACAGCGACAGGCCGGTTCCCGGTTGGTCGTAGACGAAAAAGTTGTATCCGCTGTCGATGAAGGCCGGCCCGAGGTTGAAATAATTCTCCGACGCGTGTTCTTCGCCGCCGTTGAGCGCGAAGAGGGTGGGCCGCGGCCCGTCGATCCAGTCCGGGGCAAAGAAGTAGCCTTCCAGTTGCGCATCTTCATAAGGCACGGACACTTTTTCCGGACGCACGTCGAAATACCGTGCGCCGGCCTCGAGCAGTTCCACCGACTTGCGGATGAGGCGGACCTTGCGCGCCTCGTCGTCCTTCACCATGAATTCGGCGGTGCGGGTGTAATTGCAGGCGCGCGCATACGCATCGCGCGCGCCGTGCCAGTTACCCAGCGCTTCGGCCTGCCTGCCGTGCTGTTCCACGGCTTCGGCCGTCGCCAGCCATTCCCTGACCCAGGTCTCGTCATCGTCCGGATCGATGTGCTTGCACGCCGTCCGGATTTCCGTGACGTCGGCGAAACCGAGGGAAGCCAGCCCCAGGATCTTGGTCACCTGAAACGATTTTCCATCATGTTCCGGCCAGTAGCTGAACTCGATGGTCATGGTCTGTACTCCTTGGCAAAGTGGATGGGTGCGCCGGTGGCCGCGATGGCCCGCGCAGGCCGACCATGGCAAATTATTTCTCAACACGCAAATTTGCGTAATAAGCAAATATATGCCACGATGACATCCGGTCCACCTATGGAAATGCGCATCATGCCAAAGCCCACCATCCTGATTTGCGGCGCCAGCATCGCCGGCCCTGCCACCGCCTTCTGGCTCGTCCGCGCCGGATTCGACGTGACCATCGTCGAACAGGCCGCCGCGCTGCGCCACGCGGGCAACGGCGTCGATATCCGCGCGGAAGCGCTTGCCGTGATCGACCGCATGGGACTCGGCGCGGCCGTGCGCGCCAGGGCGGCGCAGACGCGCGGGCTGCGTTTCGTCGACCGGCGCGACCGCGAGCGGGCACGGATCGGCACGGCGCGCCTGGAGCGCATGGTGGGTTCCGAGGACGTGGAAATCGCGCGCGGCGACTTGTCCGCCCTGCTCCACGGCGCGACCCGCGACGACGTGCGCTACGTGTTCGGCGATGCCGTCGCGGCGCTCGCGCAGGATGCCGGCGGTGTCGACGTGACGTTCAGGAGCGGCATCCGGAACCGCTTCGATCTCGTCATCGGCGCGGATGGCCTTCACTCCGGCATCCGGCGCATGGCGTTCGGTCCGGAAGACCGGTTCGTGCAGTTCCGGGAGCACTATTTCGCGGCCGCCGCGGCCGACCTGGCCATCGGCGAGCCGGGCTGGACCACGTTCTACAACGAACCCGGCCGGTCCGCCGCGGTCTACCGCGCCGCGCCGGGACAAGGACAGCTCACCTTCACGTTCCGCAGCGCGCAACCGCTCGCCTATCATCATCGCGACACCGCCGCCCAACGCCGCCTGTTGCGCCACGCCGTTGCCGGCATGGGGTGGCATGTGCCGGCCATGCTGGACGCGGCCGACGGCGCCGCCGACTTCTATTTCGACGCCCTGGCGCAGGTACGCATGCCGTCCTGGACGTGCGGCCGGGTGGTGCTGGCCGGCGATGCCGCCTGGTGCGCGTCGCCCGCGTCGGGCGCGGGCGCCCTGCTTGCCCTGGCGGGCGCCTACCGGCTCGCGGGCGAACTGGCCGTGGACGGGATTTCCCCGCAGGCCCTGGCGCGCTACGAGCAGGCCCAGCGTCCGCTGGTGACGCTCAAGCAATCGCAACTGTTCACCGGCATCACCGTTCCGCGGACGCGAGCGGGCATCCTGGCACGCAACCTGTTCCTGTCCACGCCGTTGACGGGCGTGCTGTCGCGCTGGAAGTCCGACGACGCGGCCCCCCTGCGCACCTACGCTTTTGCATCGACCCATGTAAAATCGGAGGAATGACCAAGGAGACTTCCCCCACCGGCCTGCGCGAGCGCAAGAAGCGCGCCGTGCGTGCCAATCTCAGCGCCATCGCGCTGCGCCATGCGCTCGAGCGTGGCGTCGCACAGGTTCGCGTCGAGGACATCGCCGCGGAAGCGGATGTCTCGCCGCGCACCTTCAACAATTACTTTCCGAGCAAGGAAGCCGCCATCGTCGGCAGCGCGACCATCAGGGCGGAGCAGTTCTGCGATCTCATCGATGCCCAGCCTGCCGGGCAGGCGCTGCACGATGCGCTGCGCGCGGCCGCCCTGGCACTGTTCCAGGAAGAACCCGACCGCGACTGGGTCGCGCGCGCCCGCCTGGTCCGCGCCGAACCCGCGCTGTTCGCCGAGGCCGCGAAGGCGGATGTCGCGATCGAACGGCGCATCGCCCTGCACATCGGCAGGCGCGCGGGGGCCGATCCCGCGACCTGCCTGGCCCCGCGCCTCGCGGCGGCGACGCTCGTCGCGGCCATCCATGCGGCCGTCGAATTCTGGCTCGATGCCGATCGCGGCGTGCTCGCGGAAGCGATCGACCAGGCGATGGCGCAATTCCGCATCGCGGACATCCCCGCAGGCGGCTGGAAGCAAGACCGCAGAGACGACTGAAGGACCGATGGGAAGGCCGAGGTAACGGACAGCGCAGCCGCGAGGAAGCCAAGCGACGCGCCGTTGCGGCGCGTCGTGGAAGGACCGCAAAAGCAAAAAACCCGCCGGCAATGCCGACGGGTTTTCCTGAATTCTGGTTGCGGGGACAGGATTTGAACCTGTGACCTTCGGGTTATGAGCCCGACGA
>DAMAFT010000278.1:0-6152 GCA_031995805.1 Massilia sp. | reverse complement strand
CGCAGGCCCAGCAGGGCGAGCAGGTCGTTGCCGCCGATGCGCAGCGCCAGGATGCGGTGGCGCACGCCGGGCGCCTCGAAGGCGGCGCGCAGCAGGCGCATCTCGGCGTCGTCGAACACCTCCGCCGTTTCCAGCGTCGGCATCAGGACGTGGCGGGTATCGCGCACCAGGCGGAAGTAGGCGCCGAAATTATGGCGCGTGATCTTGGGCAGGACAAAGCCATCCAGCTTGTCCGCGCCCGGCATCGCCAGCACGCGCGCCATGACGTCCGGATTGCGCACGCGCACGAAGCGCTGCGCGGGCGCCTGCGCGCGCATGTTCGCCAGCACGATCGACAGGTTGAACAGCGACCAGCTCAGGTCGCGGTCGGCGATCGCGTCCTCGAGGCAGAAGATCAGCGAGCGCGCCTGCGCCAGCCGTGCGCCGTCGGCGATCTCCGCCAGGTTCTTGTGGTTCGCCGGCACGTACAGCGACGCGCCCAGGATGTCAGCCATCGGATGCACTCCTGATCAGGGATACCGCATGGTAGGGAAGGTCCGGGTCGATCTCGACCGGCACCCGTTTTTCGTCGGCCAGCAGCACCAGGTGGGCGACGTCCGCGCTGGCCGGGTCGCGCAGCAGCACCCGCCGCGGCACGCGCCGCAGCAGCACGCGCGTGGCTTCGCCGATGCCGGGCTTGACCAGGTTGGCGTCGCCGATGCCGTAACGACCCATGATGGCGTCGAGCGCAAGGCAGGAGCGTTCGCGCGCCGCTGCTGCCGCGGCCGGATCGACGGATGGCGTCGGCTCGGCATGGCGCGCCTGGTCCAGGGCCAGCGCGGTCAGCGCATCGGCGAACGCCAGCGAGCGGTCGTACGGCGCCAGGTCGTCGAGCGGCACGCAGCCGTGCAGGTCGTCGCGGCCCATGCCATCGTCCATCACGGTGCGGCTGATCAGGCCCGAGACCGTCGCGTTCAGGATGCTGGACGGGATCAGGTAGTCGTCGCGCGAAGCCGCGCAGGCGGCGACGCCGGCCAGATCCGACAGCACGCACAGGCTCGCGTCGATCCCGGTACGGTACTCGCGGTTGAACATGGCCACGGAGCTTTCCAGCTCGCGCGCGATCACGCCCTTGCCGGTCCAGCCGTCGACGAACACGATGTCGTCCGGACGATGGCCGCGTCCCAGGACGTGGCGCAGGGCCTGCGCGTCGATGCCGCGGTCGCGCACGATCGACACCGAGTAATGCCCGACCTCGCGCCCGAATACCGCGCGCAGCAGGCGCGTGACGACCACGCCTACGGGCGTGCCGGCGCGCGCCAGCGACACCAGCGCCAGCCGGCGTGCGGGCCGTTCCCGGGCGATCATGGCCGCCAGGCGCAGGCAGTCGCGCGCCATGCGGGCGTTGTTGGCGCGGCAGGCGGCGTCGAACAGTTGCAGGTAGCGGGCGGAGGGCGCGCTTTCCGGCGACAGCATCTGGCTGTAGTGGCGCGCGCCGCTCTGGATCAGGCGCTCCTTGGCGGCCACGTCGACGAAGCTGCCCTGCGCCGGGTCCAGCCGGCGCAGCAGGAAGGTCACGTCGTCCGGGCGGTAGCTGCCGTGGAAGCTCACAGCGCCTCCACGGTCAGGCCGGCCAGCTGGGTGCCGCGCGGGACGATGGCGTAGTCGCAGGCGGCCATGAAGCGCGCGTCAGAGCGGCTGTCGCCCATGCCGAGGGTGACGATGTCGCCGTGCTCGGCGCGCAGGCGGGCGGCGACGTGGGCCACCGCGTGCGCCTTGTCCAGCGCGCGCGGCAGGATGGCGAGGTTGTTGCCGTTGCGGTGGACGACGTAGGGCCGGTCGCCGTCGGCGATCCACGGCCGCACCACGTCGCGTTCCAGCGGCGCCAGGCGGGCGGCATCCTTGTCCGGATCCTTCACCACCAAAAAGAACGGGATGCCGAAGTCCTCGATCAGGCGCGCCCGTCCGCCGTAGCCGCTGTGCGCGCACCGGCCGTCGACGTGCGCGGCGAGCTCCTGCAGGCCGGGCAGGGCGGCGTGCATGGCAGTGCGCATGCCTTCCATCCAGGCCGCGTCGACGGCGCCGCCGGGTTCCAGCACCACGCCGCCGTAGTCGATCACGGCGTAGCTGGAAAAGGACAGGCCGACGCGGCGCAGGCCGTCGCGGTCGCGCGCGGTGGTCGGGATCACCGTCATGCCGTCGCTCAGCAGGGAAAACAAGGCGCGCTGGGCGCGCGTGGTGTACGAGCACACGCTGCCGTCCTTGTACCAGGCGGCCGGCTCCAGGCCGTCCGGGCCCGGGCACTTGGCCGGCGTCTGGAACAGCGTGTCGTCCAGGTCAGCGAACAGGAACTTCTTCAATCTCGTGCTCCGAGCGGAAGTGGAACAGGCGCGCGCCCAGCGTACGCGCCAGGCCCTGCAGCGCGGGACCGGGCGCCGTCTCGTGGCAGGCGAGCACGTGGTCGTACTGGCCGGGCGCGACGTTGTACAGGTAGTTGGCGATGCCTTCGCCATAGTTGTCGGGGAAGTCGAGCGCCTGTGCCACCGCGCCCCAGCGCAGGACCGGCGAGCGGGTGGTGGACTGCACCACCACGTCCACGCCGCGCCGCTCGAGCGCCGCGCCCAGCAGCGTGGACGCGTGCATGAATTCGCCGGTGCCCAGCACCAGCACGCGGGCGCCGGGTGCGAAGCCCGCGGCCAGGCGCGCCGCCAGCGCATCGGGCGCGGCCAGCGCGCGGGCCAGGCCCAGGCGCCCGAAGCCGGTGCCGGCGCCGCTGCCGGCATCCGGGTCGAAGCGCTGGGCGGCGCCCCGCGCCGGCGGCAGCGCGCCGGCCTCGAAGGAAAACGTGCCTTCGACCAGCGCGCCGGTCGTGACCGGCAGGCCGAAGCGCGCGTCCAGCCCGGCCGTGGCGGCCGCGCCCATGAAGTTGACGATCGTCGCCAGGTGCACGCGCTCGATGCCCGGGTTCAGCAGGCGGCAGGCGCAGGCCAGGTTGACGAAGGTATTGCCGGTGCTGGCCTCGTCGTCGACCAGCACCAGCGTGCGCGCCGCTGTCAAGAGGGCGTGCAGCGCGGGGTCGGGCGGCGCGTGCAGGAACTGGCGCGGCGCGTGGCTGTGCGCTTCCTCGAATTCGATCAGCGGGCCGCTGCCGACCCGGTAGCGGGTGGTGTGCAGGAACAGCGCCGCGCGTCCGGGGTTGGCGCGCAGCCAGGCCTCGAACACGCCCTGGCCCAGGCCGATCGCCGTCTCGGCCATGGCGATGAAGACCACCGGGCCGGCGCCGGCGGGTACGCCGGCGGCCAGGCGCGCATGCACGTCCAGCATCGCCGCCGGCCGCGACGGCCAGTGCTTGCCCAGCACCTTGCTGAGGAACAGGAAGCCGCGTTTCGCATTCGCGCGCGCGGCGAAGCCGAGCAGGTCGTCGAGTTCGTCGGCGCCGCGTTCCAGCCGCAGGTCGAGGACGCCCGTCGGCAGCGCCAGGCGGCGGCGCGCCGGATCGGCCGGCAGGGGCGCGGCGGTCAGCGGCGCATTCACGGCAGCTCCGTGGCGACGCTCACCTCGCCGATGCGCATGCCGTCGCGCGCCGGCGCGACGTCCAGGCCGTCGAAGCCGTCGGCGAAGCCGCGCAGCGCGATGTAGGGCAGGTTGGGGCCGGCCAGGCAGGCCATGCCGATCCCGCCCGACATGCGCGGATTGATCTCCAGCAGGCGCGGACGGCCGCCGCCTTCGCGGAACTGGACGTTGACCACGCCGTTCAGCTGGTATGCCTTGCACAGCCGTGCCGTGGCGTCGAGGATGTCGGCGCGCATGTCGACCACCTGGCCGGTGCCGGCCTGCGCCGGCTTGCGGCGCACGACGGCGCAGGCCAGGCGGCCATGGTCGCCGACGCAGTCGACGCTGTATTCGGGACCGTCGAGGAATTCCATCAGCAGCATGGTGCGAAAGCGCCCCAGCTCGCCCAGGCCGCGGCGCAGGTCGTGGTAGCCGACGTGGTATTCGACCCCGGCCAGCAGCAGCGCGGCGCTGCTGCGCGCCTCGTCGACGACGGCGAAGCCCAGGCCGTAGATCGAGTGCGAGGGTTTCACGCACAGCCTGCCGTGGCGCGGGCGCAGTGCGGCCCAGGCGGCGTCGAATTCCTCCAGCGTCTCGAAGCGGCGGAATTCCGCCACCGGCGCCTGCGGCAGGTCGGTCTCGTGGTAGAAGCGCGCCTTGTCGTGGATGAGGTGCAGCAGCGGCGCCGGCGCCGCGCTCAGCACGCGCGTGCCGACGTCGGCGAAGCGCGCATGCTCGGCCGCCAGCACGGTGGCTTCGCGGCCCGGCACGAAGATGTCGATGCGCCGGTCGCGGCAGAAGGCCAGGCACCAGTCGACGTAGGCGTCGCCTTTCAGGCCGGTGGGCTCGGCATGGAATTCATGCGCGATGCGCGCCGCCGGCACGTGGCGGTTGGGATTGCTGTGGACGATCGTGAAACGGTGTTCGGTATCGGCTTCGCGGATGAGGGCGATGGCCGCATGGACGGACGAGAACGTCCTGTTGTACCAGACGCGCATGCAGGATTCCCCGATAAGGTGGCAGGCCGCGGGGAGGTCCCGCGGCGCTGCCAATATAGGCGCTAATCAACCCATTGTATATCGAGAAAACCCGAAGCAAATTTCAGATTGACAATGATGCATCGCGCATATCAGGTCTTCGGCACGGACTGCGCCGGCTGTACCGCGGCGCCGCCCTGCCAGTCGGCCTGCTGCGCCAGTTCCACCCCGGCGCGCACGTCCGGCATGTGCAGCGTCTGGGTCGGGTAGGCCAGGCGCACCTCGCGCTCGGCCAGGCCGTCGACGATCTGCAGCAGCACCTGCTGCTGGATGTCCATGAAGCGCACGTAGTCGGGCGACTCGACCCAGTACACGACCTCGAAGTTCATCGCCGCCGGGCCGATGCCCTGGAAGTGGGCGCGGTCGAAGGTGACGTCCGGTTGCGCCTTGACGATCTCCGTCAGCATCGCGGGGAGTCCGGCCAGCTTCTCGCGCGGGGTGTCGTAGGTGACGGCGATCGAGAACACCACGCGCCGGCGGCTCATGCGCGTCATGTTCTGCAGGCGGCTCTTGAGCAGGTCGGCGTTCGAGAAGATCAACTGCTCGCCGCCCAGGCTGCGGATGCGCGTCGTCTTCAGGCCCACGTATTCGACCGTGCCCAGGTACTTGTCGACGATGACGAAGTCGCCGTTGACGAAGGGCTTGTCCAGCACGATGGAGAGCGAGGCGAACAGGTCGCCCAGCACGTTCTGCACGGCCAGCGCCACCGCGATGCCGCCGATGCCCAGGCTGGCCACCAGCGTGGTGATGTTCACCCCCAGGTTATCCAGGATCATCAGGAGGATGACGACCCACAGCACCATGCGCAGGATGAAGCCGACCGCCGCCGCCGAGGTGGCGCGCCCCGGCTCGGCCGCGCGGTCGGCATAGTATTGCCGGAGCCAGCCGCGCAGCGCCGCATTGCCCCACAACGCGGCCTGGAGCAGGCCGGTGACGATGGTCGCGCGCGTGGCGAACAGGTCGACCGAGGGCGGCAGGTCGAGGTAGGTGCTGCCGACGTACACGCCCATCACCACGATCACCAGCAGGCGGGTCGCGGCCAGCGCCTCGACGGCAATGTCGTCCAGGCGCGTCTCGGTGCGCGCGGCCAGGATGCGCAGGTGGTGCACCACCACCCGCTTGACCACGTAGAGCGCCAGCGCGACCCCGGCGGCGATGCCGAGGGCCGTCAGCCAGGCCATCACCGTGTTATTGAAGAACACCAGTTGCATGCAAACTTCCTTTCCGGTTCAGTGACGGGCCATCACGCCGCGCGCGCCTGGATGCCGGCATCCGCCGTCGCATCGGCCACGGCGTCCAGGAACTCCTCGCCCCAGCGCGCCACGTCGTGCTCGGCCACGATGGCGCCCATTCGACCCGTGCGGTAGGCGGCTTCGTCGGGCCCCATTGTAATGGCGCGGTACAGGGTGCTGGTCATCGAGTCGGCGTCGTAGGGATTGGTCAGCAGGGCGCCGTGCAGCTCGACGGCGGCGCCGGCGAATTCCGACAGGATCAGCACGCCCGGCTTGCCCACCGCCTGGCGCGCCGCCACGTATTCCTTGGCCACCAGGTTCAGGCCGTCGCGCAGCGGCGTGATCCAGGCGA
>DAMAFT010000277.1:0-6153 GCA_031995805.1 Massilia sp. | reverse complement strand
CGCCGTGCAGGACGAAGGCATCGAGGTCGTGATCTGCGGCCGCTCGATCTACGAGGGCACGCTCGACCTGGCCAGCGCGCAGGAGCGCGCGGACGAGCTGACCGAAGGCGCGCAGGCGTAAGCCGCCGCGACGAATGAAACGTCGCCCCGGCCTGCGCCGGGGCGACGGTTTTCAAGCTACCTATATTTTTATGCTCGCAAAACGCATCATCCCTTGCCTGGACGTCACCGGCGGCCGCGTGGTCAAGGGCGTCAACTTCACCGAACTGCGCGACGCCGGCGACCCGGTCGAGATCGCGCGCCGCTACAACGAGCAGGGCGCCGACGAGATCACCTTCCTCGACATCACGGCATCCTCCGACGGGCGCGACCTGATCCTGCCGATCATCGAGGCCGTGGCCTCGACCGTGTTCATCCCGCTGACCGTGGGCGGCGGCGTGCGCAAGGTCGAGGACGTGCGCCGCCTGCTGAACGCGGGCGCCGACAAGGTCTCGATGAACACCTCGGCCGTGACCAACCCGCAACTGGTGCACGACGCCGCGCAGAAGCACGGCTCGCAATGCATCGTCGTCGCCATCGACGCCAAGCAGGTCGCGCCCGGCAAGTGGGAAGTGTTCACGCACGGCGGGCGCAACCCGACCGGGCTGGACGCCGTCGACTGGGCCCGCAGGATGGAAAGCCTGGGCGCCGGCGAGCTGCTGCTCACCAGCATGGACCGCGACGGCACCAGGTCCGGCTTCGACCTGGGCCTGACGCGCGCCGTGTCGGACGCGGTCGGCATTTCCGTGATCGCCTCGGGCGGCGTGGGCGGCCTGCAGGACCTGGCCGACGGCGTCGTCGAAGGCCATGCCGACGCCGTGCTGGCGGCCAGCATCTTCCACTACGGCCAGCACACGGTCGGCGAAGCGAAACGCTTCATGGCCGCGCGCGGCATCCCGATGCGCCTGGAGTAAAACGGAACCATGATTACCCCGACGACGACCCCATCGATCCCGGCCCAGCCCTGGCTCAAGAAAGTCAAATGGGACGAGCACGGCCTGGTGCCGGTGATCGCCCAGGAAGCATCCAGCGGCGACATCCTGATGTTCGCCTGGATGAACCGCGAGGCGCTGGCCAAGACGGTGGAACTGGGCGAGGCCGTGTACTGGAGCCGCTCGCGCAAGAAGCTGTGGCACAAGGGCGAGGAGTCCGGCCACGTGCAGAAGGTGCTGGAAATCCGCCTCGACTGCGACGAGGACGTGGTGCTCCTGAAGGTCGAGCAGGCCGGCGGCATCGCCTGCCACACCGGCCGCCATTCCTGCTTCTTCCAGAAGTTCGACCAGGGCGACTGGCACAGCGTCGAACCGGTGCTGCAGGACCCCGATACCATCTACACGAACCCGAAGAAGAGCAAATGAGCGACATCCTCGACCGCGTCGCCGCGGTCATCGCCGCGCGCAAGCCGGAACACGGCGGCGACCCGGCCACCTCCTACGTGGCGAAGCTGTTCGCCAAGGGCGACGACGCCATCCTGAAAAAGATCGGCGAAGAAGCCGTCGAGACCGTGATGGCCGCCAAGGACGTGCGCGCCGGCGCCGACCCGTCCAAGCTGTTGTACGAGACGGCCGACCTGTGGTTCCATTCGCTGGTGCTGCTGGCGCAGTTCGGCTTGACGCCGCAACAGGTGCTGGACGAGCTGGCGCGCCGCGAAGGCGTGTCCGGCATTGCCGAAAAAGCGTCGCGTCCGCGCGACTGAGCCATACGATCGTTTCCGGCAGTCATGCGGTAGTCATGCGACTGTCATTCGAATTGGATACAATTCCGGGCTTGCCCAGGCCGCGGCAGGCGCCATCTGATGGAGACCAACGTGGATAACTGCATCTTCTGCAAGATCGCTGCCAAGCAAATTCCTGCTGGCGTGGTGTACGAGGACGACGACGTGCTCGCGTTCAAGGACATCAACCCGGCCGCGCCGGTGCACCTGCTGGTGATTCCGAAACAGCACGTGTCGACGCTGTCGGACTGCACCGAACAGCATACGGCGCTGCTCGGCAAGATGCTGGCGCTGGCGCCGAAGCTGGCCGCCGAGCATGGTATCGCCGTCAAGGTGGATGCCGACGGCCAGCGCAGCGGCGGCTTCAAGACCCTGGTCAACAGCGGTCCGGACGGTGGCCAGGAGGTGTACCACCTGCACCTGCACGTGGTTGGCGGCGCGCGGCCGTGGCGTGGCCTGGGAACTTGACGTTGTAGGGAAGGCGCCGGAGGGTTCCCCCAAGGAAAGGGAGCATTCCGCGTCCGCATCGCTTATACTGCGCGTGGCGTCACGCGAAATCGGGCTAGCCGCCCGCAAGGAGAAAACAATGGGTTCGTTAAGCATTTGGCACTGGGTGATCGTGCTGGTCATCGTGATGCTCGTGTTCGGCACCAAGAAGCTGGGCAACATCGGTTCCGACCTGGGCAAGGCCGTCAAGGGTTTCAAGGATGGCGTGAAGAACGACGAAGAGAAGCACGGCGACGCCTCGAGCATGCCGCCGGTGCAGCAGAAGGTGGGCGACAAGCCGACCATCGACGTCGAGGCGCGCGAAAAGAACCGTTCCTGATCGCGGCAAATAACGCATGATCGATCTCGGTCTTACCAAACTCGCCATCATCGGCGCGGTGGCGCTCGTGGTAATCGGCCCCGAAAAGCTGCCGAAGGTGGCGCGCATGGCCGGCACCCTGTACGGGCGCGCCCAGCGCTACCTGAACGAGGTCAAGACCGAGGTGTCGCGCGAGATCGAGATGGAAGAACTGCGCAACCTGCACAAGGAAGTGCAGGAAACCGCGCACCACTTCAAGAACGAAGTCGAGACCGCGAAGTCCGGCTTCGAGCAGGGCGTCTCCTCGCACCTCGACGAGGTCGAATCGGCCTGGCGCGGCGAAGAGGCGGCCGACAAGGCGCATGCCGCGGCGATCGCTTCCGGCGCCAGCTTCACCGCCACGCCGGACGACCTCGACCGCAAGGCGCGCGATTTCCGCCGCAAGAAGCTGTCCAGGACTTCCAACATCCCGGCCTGGTACAAGAACCGCAACAACGCCCGCCAGCACGTGCTGTCCGGTGCGGCCCGCGTGCGCAAGTTCCGTCCCGGCGTCAAATCCAACACGTCCTTTTTCTGATGACCCAAGAAGCCGCGGGCGAAGAAACCTTCATCTCCCATCTCGTCGAGCTGCGCGACCGCCTGGTCAAGGCGTCGATCGGAATCGCGATCATGTGCGCCGCCCTGATGCTGTGGCCCGGCCCGGCGCATATCTACGACCTGCTGGCCGCACCGATGCTGGCCTCGCTGCCGGCCGGCTCCAAGATGATCGCGACCGGCGTCGTCGCGCCCTTCCTGGTGCCGATGAAGGTCACGCTGCTGCTGGCCTTCATCATCGCGCTGCCCTGGGTGTTCTACCAGGCCTGGGCCTTCGTCGCGCCCGGCCTGTACGCGCACGAGAAGCGCCTGGTGCTGCCGCTGGTGATCTCGTCCTCGGTGCTGTTCATCGGCGGCGTGGCGTTCTGCTACTTCTTCGTGTTCGGCAGGGTGTTCCACTTCATCAGCGCGTTCTCCCCGAGCTCGATCGCCGTCACGCCCGACATCGAGAACTACCTCGACTTCGTGATGTCGATGTGCCTGGCCTTCGGCGCCGCCTTCGAGGTGCCGGTGGTGGTGGTGATCCTGGTACGCATGGGCATCGTCAGCATCGAGAAGCTGCGTTCGATCCGCCCCTACGCCATCGTCGGCGCCTTCGTGATCGCGGCCATCGTCACGCCGCCGGACGTGGTCAGCCAGCTGGCGCTGGCCATTCCGATGTGCCTGCTGTTCGAGCTGGGCCTGATCATGGCGCCGGTGTTCGTGCGCGTGTCGCGTGCGCCCGAGGAACGGGCCTGAGCCCGCACCTGTTTCCATGCACGACGGCGCCCGAGGGCGCCGTCGTCGTTTGCAGGCTGGCCGGTATCGGCGCGGTCAGCGTCCAGCCAGCTGCTGCAGGATCTCGCGGTCGATCGCCTTCAAGGGCACCGTCTTCTCGACCGCGCCGCGCTTGACGGCTTCCTTCGGCATGCCGTAGACGACGCAGCTTTCCTCGTCCTGCGCCACGGTGCGGGCGCCGGCCTTGCGCATCTCGAGCAGGCCGGCGGCGCCGTCGTCGCCCATGCCGGTCATGATGATGCCGAGCGCGTTGGTACCGGCGTGCTTGGCCACCGAGCGGAACAGCACGTCGACCGACGGGCGGTGGCGGTTCACCAGCGGGCCGTCGATCACGTCCACGCAGTATTGCGCGCCGTCGCGGCGCAGCAGCATGTGCTTGCCGCCCGGCGCGATCAGCACGCGGCCCGGCAGCACGCGGTCGCCGTGGCGCGCCTCGCGCACCTCGACCTGGCACAGCTTGTCGAGCCGCTCGGCGAAGGCGGCCGTGAATTTTTCCGGCATGTGCTGGACGACCACGATGCCGGGCGTCACGCGCGGCAGCACCGTCAGCACCTCTTCGAGCGCCAGCGTGCCGCCGGTGGAGGTGCCGATCGCCACCACCCGCTCGGTCGTGCGCAGCAGGGGGCGCGTCTCGGACGCCCCCGCCGGCGCCGGCGCGATGACGGCGTCGGCCGTCAGCTTGGCGGGCGCAACCTGGGGCGCTACCGCGGGCGTGCGCGCCATCAGGCGGCGCACGTTGACCTGGGCCGCGGCGCGCACCGCCGCCACCAGCTCGTCGGCGCTCTCGTCGAGGAAATCCTTCAGGCCCACCTTGGGCTTGGCGATCACGGCCACTGCGCCCGCCGCCATCGCGGCCACGGTGGTCTCGGCGCCGCGCTCGGTCAGCGTGGAGCAGATCACGACCGGGGTCGGGCGCTCCGCCATGATCTTTTTCAGGAAGGTGATGCCGTCCATGCGCGGCATCTCGACGTCGAGCACCAGCACGTCGGGCCATTGCTGCTTCATGCGCTCGATCGCCAGCAGGGGATCGGACACGGCGTGCAGCAGCCGGATGCCGGGCGCCGCCTCCAGCATGGCGCCGACGACCTTGCGCACGACGGCCGAATCGTCCACCACCATCACGTTGATTGTATTCATGCGCGTATTATTCCACCGCTGCGCACATGCCCGGCGCAGGCTTGCGGTAGACCGACGGCACGACCGGGCGCACGGCATCGCTGATCTCGTGCAGGCTTTCGGAATGGCCGATGACGAAATGCCCGCCCGGCTTCAGGCGCGACGCGACGCGCGCCACCACCTGGCGCTTGGTGTCGGCGCTGAAGTAGATCATCACGTTGCGCAGGAAGACCATGTCGTAGCTGCCCAGGTCCGGCGGCAGGTCGGTGTTCAGGTTCACCTGGCGGAACTGCACGCGCTGGCGCAGCGCGCGGTCCACCAGCAGCGTGCCCTGCTGCTCGCGGATGCCCTTCAGGCAGAAGCGACGCAGGTAGTCGGGCGGCACGTGGGCGGCCCGCTCCAGCGGATAATGGCCGCTGCGGGCGCGCTGCAGCACGCGGGTGCTGATGTCGGACGCCACCACTTCCCACGGGGCGTTGCCCAGCACGTCCGCCAGCACCATCGCGATGCTGTACGGTTCCTCGCCGGACGAACAGGCCGCGCTCCAGACGCGGAACGGGGCGCCGCCGCGCAGCGCCGGACGCGCGGCCTCGGCTTCGCGGCGCAGCAGGTCGAAGTGGCGCGCCTCGCGGAAGAAATAGGTTTCGTTGGTGGTCAAGAGGTCGATCGCCAGCTGCACCTCGTCCGGGTGGCGGCCATCCTGCAACAGGCGGAAATAGGCATCGTAGCTCGGCAGCCCGTGGTGCTGCAGGCGCTTGGCCAGGCGCCCGCTGACCAGCGCCTTCTTCGAGTCCGACATCGTGATGCCGGCCGCGTCGAAGATGAAACGGCGGAAGCTGGCGAATTCGCCTTCGCTGATCGCGCTGGGCTGCATGGAGGCCTCAGGCGACGGCGTCGGCGGCCGCGGCCAGTTCCGGCAGGCCGTCCAGCGCCAGCACCTGGCGCACGTCCAGCAGGATCACGAACTTGCCGTTCAACTTGCCCATGCCGGAAATGAAGTCGCCGCGGATGCGCGTGCCGAACGAGGGCGCCGGCTCGATCTCGGACGCCGGGATGTCCAGCACCGCGCTGACCGCGTCGACCACCACGCCCGTCACCTGCGATTCGC
>DAMAFT010000276.1:0-6155 GCA_031995805.1 Massilia sp. | reverse complement strand
CAACCTGCTGGCCGAACTGGGCTTCAGCAAGCTGGTGATCATCTCGACCCACATCGTGTCCGACGTCGAGACCATCGCGGGCCGCCTGGCGATCATGAAGCGCGGTCGCCTGGTCGCCTGCGCCACGCCGGACGAGATCCTCGGCCGCGCGCGCGGCCAGGTGTGGTCGGCCAGCGTCGACGCCGCCGGATACGACCTCCTGCGCGCCAGCACCCACGTGCTGCAGGCGCTGCGCCAGGGCGAGCGCTATGCGCTGCGCATCGCCCATCCGGACCGTCCCTGCCTCGACGCCCAGCCGGCCGAGCCGAGCCTGGAAGAAGCGCTGATGGCGCAGCGCTACGCGGTGCGGGAGGCGGCATGAACCTGCATCTGGTACGCACGCTGGCGCTGGCCGAGGCGCGGCGGCGGCTGCGCCGCACGTCGACCCTGGTCGCGCTGCTGGCCGTGGTGGCGCTGGGCTGGCTGGTGATTCCCGACCCGCGCAGCGGCAGCACCCTGATCGCCGTCGCCGGCGCGCGCGTGGTCTATACCAGTTCGGCGCTGGCGCTGGGCAGCGCCTCGCTGGCCGCCCTCGTGTTCGGCCTGGCCGGCTTCTTCCTGCTGCGCGGGCGCATGGCCGAGGACCTGCGCGCCGGACTCGGCGGCGTGATCGGCGCCAGCCCGGCCGGCAATGCGTCGTTCCTGGCCGGACGCTGGTGCGGCGGCGTGCTGTACCTGCTGGCTTCGATGGGCGTGTTCATGCTGACGATCCTGGCCTGCCACCTGCTGCGCGGCGAAGGGCCGATCGAACCGCTGGTCTACCTGCAGACCTATGGGCTGGTGCTGCTGCCGCTGGCGCTGTACTGCGCCAGTTGCGTGGTGCTGTTCGACAGCTGGGCCCCGCTGATGGGCAAGGGCGGCGACCTGCTGTACTTCTTCGGCTGGATCGCGCAGCTCGGCATGCTGGCCGACACCGCCGCTGCGGGGGTGACAGGAGGGGCGGCAGCGGGGGCGCTGCCGCTCGACTTCACCGGCATGAGCGCCATCGTCGCCGCCCTGGCGGCCCACGTCGACACGCACGACATGATGCTCGGGATCGCCAGCTTCGACCCCGCCGTCGCCCCGTTCACCCTGCCCGCCTGGCTGTGGAGCGGCCCGCTGGTGCTGGCGCGCGTCCTGGCGGCCCTGCTGGCCACGGTGCCGCTGCTGCTGGCCGTGCCGCTGTTCCACCGCTTTTCGCCCGACCGCGTGAAACCCGCGCGCGCCAGTGCGCGCCGTTCGCCGCTGGCGCTGCTCAACGGCTGGCTGCGCCCGCTGGCGCGGCTGGCGCAGCCGCTGTTCGCGCTGGCCGCGCGCCTGCCGGGGATCGCCGGGCAGGCGCTGGCCGACGTCGCCCTTGCGCTGGCGGCGGCGCCGGCGGCGATCGCGCTGCTGCTGGCGGCGCAACTGGCGGCGCTGGCCGTCGACGCGGCGCGCCTGCCGGCGCTGGCCCTGGCCTGCGTCGCCGGCTGGGGCATCCTGGCCAGCGACCTGTGCACGCGCGACGACGACTGCGCCTGCGCCGCCCTGGGCGCCGCGGTGCCCGGCGGCGCCGCGCGACGCTACTGGCGCCAGCTCCTGGCCGCCCTGGCGCTGGGCCTGATGTTCACCGGCGTGGCGGCGCTGCGCCTGGCGCCGCACGCCCCGCTGCGCGCCGCGGCCCTGCTGGCCGGCCTGTCCGCGCTGGCGGCACTGGCCAGCCTGCTCGGCCGCGCCAGCGGCAGCGCGCGCACCTTCCTGGCGCTGTTCCTGTTCGGGC
This sequence comes from Massilia sp., assembly GCA_031995805.1. Lineage (GTDB taxonomy): Bacteria > Pseudomonadota > Gammaproteobacteria > Burkholderiales > Burkholderiaceae_D > Telluria. Next base: position 4,378 of record DAMAFT010000276.1, on the reverse strand, counting down.
TGTACGTCAGCGTCAACGCGCAGCATGTGGCGGCGCTGGACGTGGTCGGTTTCCACGGCGCCGCGACGCGCCTGTCGGTGCTGGGCTGGCTGGGAGTCGGCTGCGCGGCCGCGTGGGCGGGACATGCATGGAACCGGGGCCGCGCCGCGGCCGCCATGGGATGAAGTTCGACTTGTCACGAAAGGAGATCACCGCATGCTGCGACGAACGACTGGCCTGCTGCTGGCCGCCATGCTGTGCGCCACCAATGCAGGCGCCCAGGAAGCGCCGCGCATCTTCGACACCGGCGCGCTGAAGGGCCCGGCGCAGGGCGTGCCGAACGAGGTGCTGGTGCTCGGCACGGCCCACCTGGCCTATATGCCGGCAGCGTTCCGGCCGGCCGTCCTGCAGGAACTGAATGCGCGCCTGGCCGCCTGGAAGCCGCGCATCGTCGCCATCGAGCGCCTGTCCGGCATGCAGTGCGCCTTCCTGCGCCAGTACCCGCAGCGCTGGGCGGACACGGTGAAATCGTATTGCTGGGATACGGCGCCGGCGCGCGCCGCCACGGGCCTGGACGTGCCGGCCGCCACCGCCGAGATCGAACGCCTGCTGGCAAGCTGGCCCGCCGATCCCGCGCCGGCAAAACGCCGCCGCCTGGCCGCCCTGTTCCTGGCCGGCGGCGAGCCGGTGTCGGCGCTGGTGCAGTGGCTGCGCCTGCCCGACGGGGAACGGCGCGCCGGCGACGGCCTCGACGCCACGCTGGCCGCCATGCTCGACGACCAGCGCGTCGGCCGCGGCAAGCGCAGCGAAGACACGCTGGTCGCCGCGCCGCTGGCCGCCGCGCTGGGCCTGGAACGCGTGGTCGCGATGGACGACCACACGGCCGACGCGCCCGACGCCGACCCGAAGGCGGCCGGCGCCGCCATCATGAAGGCCTGGGACAATCCGGCCACCGCGCGCCGCAAGGCCGACGACGAGCGCCTGTACGCCGCCACCGGCGACGCCGCCGGCGTCATGGCGCTGTACCGCGCCATCAACGATCCGGGCCAGGCCCGGCTGGCCTACGACAGCGACTTCGGCGCCGCGCTCGAGGAAGGTTCGCCCCAGGGTTTCGGGCGCCAGTACGTCGGCTACTGGGAGACGCGCAACCTGCGCATGGCCGCCAACATCCGCGACGCCATCGGCCTGCAGCCGGGCAGGCGCACGCTGGTCATCGTCGGCGCCGCGCACAAGCCCTACCTGGAAGCCTACCTGGACCGCATGCACGACGTGCGCATCGTGTCGAGCGACGCCGTGCTGCGCTAACGGTTCGCCGCACGCCCTGCACGGGTGGGCGCAGGACGCTGGACCGGGACGGCGCGACCTCGCTACCGTGGGGACTCCGTTCCCCCAGGAGTCCGCATGAACGCTTCCCGCTTCCTCGCCGCCCTCGCCCTCGCCGCCTGCTGCCTCGGCCCGGCCCATGCCGACAGCGGCCCCGAGGCCGACCGCGCCGCCATCGCGCAGGTCGTCCGGCAGTTCCAGGCCGCCATCCTCGCCCACGACGGCAAGACGCTGGGCAGCCTGTTCCTGCAGGACCACGACAGCTGGCTGTCGGTGCTCGACGAACAGACCTGGGCCGAAGCGACAGCGCGCAAGCCGGATGCGAAGAAGGTGCACAAGTCGAGCTGGCACGACTTCGCCGCCATGATCCAGGACGGCAAGGAACCGGTCGAGGAACGCTTCTACAACGTGCGCATCGATACCAACGGCGCCGTGGCCTCGGTGTACTTCGACTTCGATTTCCTGTCCGACGGCAAGGTGACCAACCGCGGCGCCGAAACGTGGCAGATGGTGCGCACGGAAGAGGGATGGAAGATCGGCGCGATGCTGTTCTCCATCGGCCGCTGAACCGCTAGAATCGCTGGACCATCGCCTCCAGGACGTCCATCGTGAAAGAACCCGCGTCGCCGCTCGTCCCCTTCCTCGCCGCGCAGCCGGTATGCGCCTGCATGGCCATCCTGGGATTGCCGGCCCTCGGGCACGGTCATGCGCCGGCGTTCCGCGCGCTGTACATCGTCGCCTGCATGGCGTGGCTCGTCCCGCTGGCGCTGCTGCAGCGGCGGCTGTGGCGGCGCGACGTTTCCTGGCCCGTCACCGGGCTGGTGCTGCTGGCCGCCACCTACGCGATGTCGGTGCTGAACAGCCTGCTGGGCCAGCGCCTGGCGATCGGCCTGGGCCTCGAGCAGGGCTACCGCTGGGACGAGCTGACGGTGGGCCTGGACGGCTGCTGGCTGGCGCTGCTGGTGTTCTGCGCGCTGCACGCCGTGATGGTCTACTACCTGTCGCTGCAGCATGCACGGCTGCAGCTGGCCGAGGCGCAACAGGCGGCGCGCGAGGCCGAGCTGCGCGCGCTGCGCCTGCAGGTCAATCCGCACTTCCTGTTCAATACCCTGAATGCGATCTCCGCGCTGGTGGCGGACGGCGCCAACCGCGACGCCAACCGCATGATCGGGCGCGTGTCCGACTTCCTGCGCGCCACGCTGGCGCACGACGGCCGCCACGAGCACGCGCTGGCCGAGGAACTGGCGCTGACCGAGGCCTACCTCGACATCGAGAAGGCACGCCTGGGAGAGCGCCTGCAACTGTCGATGAAGGCCGGCCCCGACCTGCTGGACGCCGCCGTGCCCTACCTGATGCTGCAGCCGCTGGTCGAGAACGCGATCCGCCACGGCATCGCCCCGTTGGCGCAACCCGGCCGGCTCGACATCCGCGTCGAGCGCGAAGGCCGGCGCCTGCTGGTCGACGTCTGCAACGACGGCCTGCCGCCGGCCGCGCACGCCGCGGGCAACGGCATCGGCCTGGCCAACGTCGCCGAGCGCCTGCGCCGCCTGTACGGCGACGACCAGCAGGTCGACGCCGGCTGGCGCGCCGATGGCCGCTTCGGCGTGCGCATCGCATTCCCCTTGACGCCGGCGGCCGCATGATCGGCATGATCCGCGTCGCCCTCGTCGACGACGAGCCGCTGGCCCGGCTGGCGGTGCGCACGCGCCTGGCGCAGCGCCCCGGCTTCGAGGTGGTCGCCGAATACGGCGACGGCGACGGCGCCGCCGCCGGCCTGGCCGCCACCCGCCCCGACCTGGTATTCGTCGACGTCGAGATGCCCGGCGGGAGCGGCCTGGAGGTGCTGGCGGCGCTGCCGCGCGCCACCCGGCCGATGGCGATCCTGCTGACGGCCTACGACGGCTTCGCCCTGCAGGCCTTCGAGCTGGCGGCGCTCGACTACCTGCTCAAGCCGATCGACGACGAGCGCCTCGACGAGGCGCTGGAACGCGCGCGCCATGCCTTCCCCTGGCGCCGCGCGGCCGGCGCCGCCGCGCCGCAATGGACGCGCACGTTCACGGTGCGCGCCGGCAACCGCACGGTGATCGTCGACGCCGCCGACGTCGAACGCATCGAGGCCGACGGCGACTATGCGACGCTGCACGTCGGCGCCAGGACGTTCCTCGTGCGCGAGCGGCTGCACGCGCTCGCGCAGCGCCTGGATCCGGCGCAGTTCCGGCGCGTGCACCGCTCCACCATCGTGCGCCTGGACATGGTGGCCGAACTGCGCGCCCTGACCAACCGCGACGCCTTGCTGCGCCTGCGCGACGGCACCCTGCTGCGGGCCAGCCGGACCTACATGCCGGCGCTGGCCGACGCGCTGGCGCGGCGCACGACGAGCACCCCGATTTCCCTCTTGCAGACGACCTGATGCAACACCGCGACAACGAGCGCCTCGCCGGCCTGGACACCCTGCGCGCCTGCGCCATCCTGCTGGTCCTGATGTCCCACTACGCCAGCTTCGTCAGCCGCGGCCCGACGTTCGGCGTGCTCGGCGAGGTGGGCTGGGCCGGCGTCGACCTGTTCTTCGTGCTGAGCGGCTACCTGATCGGCAACCAGTTGCTGGCGCCGGTCGCACGCGGCGAGATGCCCGGCCTGAAGACTTTCTTCGCGCGCCGCCTGCTGCGCACGCTGCCGAACTACTACGCGGTGCTGGCCGTCTACCTGCTGTTCCCGCATGCGCCGTTCGCGGGGTCGGGCGCCGCGCCGCTGTGGCAATTCCTCACCTTCACCCAGAACGTCGGGCTCGCCTACGGCCAGACCTTCACCCATTCCTGGTCGCTGTGCATCGAGGAGCAGTTCTACGTGCTGCTGCCGCTGGCCGTGCTGGCGCTGGCGCGCACGCGCTCGCTGCGCCTGGCCTGGTGCGTGCTGCTCGGGGCCATCGCCCTCGGCATGACGGTGCGCGGCATGGCCTGGCTGCGCCACGGCCACCATTTCCAGTCGGCCGAAGTGTATTACTCGAGCGTCTGCCGCTTCGACGAACTGCTGCCCGGCGTCGCCATCGCCATGCTGAAGCACTTCCACCCTGCCCGCT
>DAMAFT010000275.1:0-6160 GCA_031995805.1 Massilia sp. | reverse complement strand
CCCGGATAATCCACGCGCCTTCACCGTCAACTGCAAGGTCTTGCCGGGCAAGATCAGCATGACCTTCAACCTCGACCGCAAGCCGGACCTCACCGTCGTCCTGGACCGCAGCAACGTCGAGCTGATGCGCCAGATCCTGATCGCCTACGCGCCGGAACTGATCGACCTCGACAACTGAGTCCCACCGCCGGTGCCCGGACGTGCGCCGGCGGCCGGGCATCGGCTATCATCCTGCTTTTCGAACGGTTCCAAAGGATCAGCCATGCCCATCAAAATCAGCCAGCTTTTCGATTCCGGTGCGATCGACGTCGTCGACGCTTCCAATCCGGCAAGCATCGACCTGAAGCTGCGCAAGGATTCCCACGCCGACATCCACCAGTGGTTCCACTTCCGCCTGCAGGGCGCGCGTGGGCAAGCCTGCACGATGCGCTTCCTGAACGCCGGGCAGGCGACCTATCCGAAAGGCTTCGACGGCTACCAGGCCGTGGCCAGCTACGATACCGAGAACTGGTTCCGCGTGCCGACCAGCTTCGACGGCCAGGTCATGACCATCCAGCACACGCCCGAGCGCGACAGCGTCTACTACGCCTACTTCGAACCCTACACCTGGGAGCGCCACCTGCGCCTGCTCGGCGAAGTGGCCGAGAACCCGGTCGCGCGCGTGCACGACATCGGCAGCACCGTCGACGGCCGCGACATGAACCTGGTCGTGATCGGCAACCCGCAGGCCGACAAGAAAATCTGGGTGATCGCACGCCAGCACCCGGGCGAGACGATGGCCGAGTGGTTCGTCGAAGGCATGATGGATGCGCTGCTCGACGACGCCAGCCCGGTGTCGCGCAAGCTGCTGCAGCGCTGCGTGTTCTACATCGTCCCGAACATGAATCCGGACGGTTCGTTCCGCGGCAACCTGCGCACCAACGCCGCCGGCGCCAACCTGAACCGCGAATGGATGACGCCGTCGCCGGAGCGCAGCCCGGAAGTGCTGTGCGTGAAGGACAAGATCCACGAGACCGGCGTCGACATGTTCTTCGACATCCACGGCGACGAGGCGCTGCCCTACAACTTCGTGGCCGGCAGCGAGATGCTGGCCGACTTCACGCCGGAGCGCCTGGCAGCGCAGAACGCCTTCATCGCGCGCTACATGGCGTGCAGCCCGGATTTCCAGAACACCTACGGCTACGCGGCCAGCAAGTACAACGAGGAACTGCTGACGCTGGCCTCGAAATACATCGGCCACACCTTCAAGTGCCTGTCGCTGACGCTGGAAATGCCGTTCAAGGACAACGCCGACCTGCCGGACGCCTACGTCGGCTGGAACGGCGCCCGCAGCGCCGCCCTGGGCGCGGCGATGCTGCAGCCGATCCTGCAGTCGCTGGACGACTGACGCGATGGGCATCGAGATCGAGCGCAAGTTCCTGCCGGCCGGCGACGGCTGGCGCGGGCTGGGCACGCCCACGCTGATGCGCCAGGGCTACCTGGTGTCCGACGCGGTGCGCACCGTGCGCGTGCGCATCGAGGGCGAACGCGCCGTCATCACCGTCAAGGGCAAGAGCACGGGCATCAGCCGCGGCGAGTGGGAGTACGAGATCCCGCTGGCGGACGCGGCCGAACTGCTCGAAGGCCTGTGCGAGCAGCCGCTGGTCGAAAAGATCCGCCACCGCATCGCGCATGCCGGCCACGTCTGGGAAGTCGACGAATTCCTGGGCCTGAACGCGGGCCTGGTGGTGGCCGAGATCGAACTCGGCGCGGAGGACGAGGCGTTCGAGAAGCCGGACTGGATCGGCGCCGAAGTGACGGCCGAGAAGCGCTACACCAACGCCAGCCTGGTGCGCATGCCGTATTCGCAGTGGCAGGACAAGCCATGAGGCCGGCGCGCCGCGGCGTGCTGGCCGCAGTCCTGGCCGCACCCTTGGCCACGTTGCTGCTCGCGGGCGTGGCGCCGGCGCAGGCGGCCGGGCCGTATTTCCCGCCGGCCGGGCAGTGGGAACGCAAGGCGCCGGCCGAACTGGGCATGGATCCGGCCAAGCTGGCGGAAGCTGTGGCCTGGGCGCAGGCGCACGAGACCGAGCGCGCGCGCGACTTCTCCGACCAGCAGCAGACCTTCGGCCAGCCGCTCGGCTCGCTGCCCACGCGGCGCGCGGCCACCAACGGCGTGGTCATCTACAAGGGGTATGTCGTGGCGGAATTCGGCGACACGCACTTCGTCGACCCGACCTATTCGGTGGCCAAGAGCATGCTGGCGACGGTCGCCGGCGTGGCCGTGCGCGACGGCAGGATCGCCGGCCTCGACCAGCCGGTCGGCCGCTCGGTCAGGGACGGCGGCTACGCTTCGCCGCACAACGCCGCCATCACCTGGAAGCAGCACCTGCAGCAGGAATCCGAGTGGGAAGGCAGCCTGTGGGGCAAGAACGCCGATTTCGTCGGCAAGGACGCCTTCGGCGCGGGCGAGCGCAAGCCGCGCGCCCTGGAAGCGCCGGGCAACCATTACGAGTACAACGACGTGCGCATCAACCGTTTCGCGCTGTCGCTGCTGCGCGTGTTCGGCAAGGGCGTGCCCGAGGTGTTCCAGCAGGAAGTGATGGACCCGATCGGCGCCTCCGATACTTGGAAGTGGATTCCTTACCACAACAGCTACGTCGACCTGGACGGCAAGCTGCTGGCGTCGGTCAGCGGCGGCACGCGCTGGGGCGGCGGCATGTGGATCGATTCCTGGGACATGGCGCGCTTCGGCTACCTGTGGCTGCGCGGCGGCAACTGGGCGGGACGCCAGATCCTGCCGCCCGACTATGTCAAGGCGGCGCTGGCGCCGAGCGCGCATGGCCCGGACTACGGCTACCTGTTCTGGCTGAACACGCGCGGCAAGAACCTGCCGGGCATGCCGGCCACGGCGTACGCGGCGCTGGGCGCGGGCAACAACGACATCGTCGTCTCGCCCGAGCAGGACCTGGTCGTCGTGTGGCGCTGGCACGCGGGCAATACGGCCGAATTCAGCCGGCGCGTGGCGGCGGCGATCGCGACGCGTTGAATCCAACCTGTCTTAAGGTATAGGAGAGCGGGGCCGCGACTTGGTTTACCATTCGGGATGCATGTCCATCATCATTCCACGAGGCCCCGCGCATGACCGACCACGCCACCGATTTCATCCCCGAGGCCCTGCTGGCCGAGACCCCGACCTCGCCCCAGGCCAACCTGGCCACGCGCGCCCACCAGATCTTTCCCGTCCTGAGCGCCGACGACATCGGGCGCGTGCGCCGCTTCGCCGTCGAACGCCGCTGGCACGACGGCGAGACCGTGTTCCGCGCGCTGGTCGACTCCCCCGGCATGGTGCTGGTGCTGGAGGGCGCGCTGTGCTGCAGCCGCACCGATGCGCTGGGCAAGCGGATCGAGGTCAACGTCTACAAGCCCGGCCAGTTCAGCGGCGAGGTCGCGCAACTGTCCGGCCGGCCGCCGCTGGCCGACGGCGTGGCCGAGGGAACGTTGCGCGCGCTGGTGCTCGACCCGGAATCGCTGCGCGCCCTCCTGATGGCCGAGGCCGACCTGGGCGAGCGCCTGATGCGCGCCTTCATCCTGCGCCGCGTCGCCCTCATCGACAACGATCCGGGCGGCCCGATCCTGGTCGGCCCGCCGGCCCATGCCGGCCTGTTCGAACTCGAGAACTTCCTGTCGCGCAATGGCTATCCCTATACCCGGCGCGATCCGGCCCAGGATGCCGAGGCGGCGCAACTGGTGCGCGAGCACTGGCGCAACGACGCCGACTGGCCGCTGGTCGCCATGCCGGACGGCTTCGTGCTGAAGAACCCCAGCCTGGCCGAGCTGGGCCGCTTCCTGGGCACCTTGCCGCGCATCGACCGCGAGGCCGTGCACGACGTGCTGGTGGTCGGCGCCGGCCCCGCCGGCCTGGCCACGGCCGTGTACGCGGCGTCCGAGGGCCTGTGCGTGATGGTGCTGGAACAGCGCGCCTACGGCGGCCAGGCCGGCGCCAGCGCGCGCATCGAGAACTTCCTGGGCTTCCCGACCGGGATTTCCGGCCGGGCGCTGGCCGGGCGCTCCTACGTGCAGGCGATCAAGTTCGGCGCCGAGGTCGCGATTCCCGCGCCGGCCACCCGGCTGCTGTGCGGCGAGCGCCCGCTGAAGGTGGAACTCGACGACGGCACCTGCCTGCGCGCCAGGACCGTGGTGCTCGCCTCGGGGGCGCGCTACCGCAAGCCGGACCTGCCCGACCTGGCGCGCTACGAAGGCCGCGGCGTGTATTACTGGGCCTCGCCCGTCGAAGGCAAGCTGTGCCGCAAGCAGACGGTGGTGCTGGTGGGCGGCGGCAACTCGGCCGGCCAGGCCGCCGTGTTCCTGTCCGCGCATGCCGAGAAGGTGCACCTGATGGTGCGCGGTCCCGGCCTGGAAGCGACGATGTCGAGCTACCTGATCGAGCGCATCGCGGCCGCGCCCAACATCGAACTGCACACGCACCTGGAACTGGCCGCGCTGGAAGGCGACGAGGCCGGCCTGAACCGCGTGCGCTGCCGCAGCCGCACTGGCGGCGCGCCGGTGGCGTTCGACACGCACCACCTGTTCCTGTTCATCGGCGCCGACCCGAACAGCGACTGGCTGCGCGAATGCGGCGTCGCGCTGGACGACAAGGGTTTCGTGCTGACGGGCTTCGATGCCTGCGGCTCGCACGCGCGGCGCGCGCTGGAGACCAGCGTGGACGGCGTATTCGCGGTGGGGGACGTGCGCGCCGGCTCGACCAAGCGGGTGGCGGCGGCGGCGGGGGAGGGCGCGGCGGTGGTGTCGCAGATCCACGGCTACCTGGCGCAGCTGGCGCAGGAAAAAGCAGAGGCCGCCTGACCGGCGACCCCGGTCGACATCGTCCCCGCCTGCGCGGGGACGACGTTTGGCGGTGCCGGCTCAGTGGAAGTGCTCGTTCCCGGCCGGCGTATCCTCGGGCATTTCCGCGTGCACCAGCTCGCCGCTCGGGTCGGCGAACAGCGGCGCGCCGCAGTCGTCGCAGTATTCCACGACGTAGCGTTCGCCGATGCGCTTGACGTGGCTGACGCCGACCTCGTTCAGGTACTGGACGATCTCGTCGATCGGCGCCAGCGGGCGGTTCGCGCCGGCGCCGGCGCCGTCCTCGACCGGTGCGCCTTCCTCGTCTTCCTGGCCGTACAGCGGCCAGACGATGCCGTACACCACGTCGGACGACTGGCGCAGCGTGAAGCCGACGCGGTATTCGTCGACCTGGTTGTCGCTGGCCTCGTCGCCGAAGCCGGCCACGACGGCGCGCAGGTCGTTCGGTTCCACCGCCAGGGTGTTCGTGAGGTAATGCACGGCCGCGCGGATCGACACCGGACGGATGTCCTTGTCGGCCTCGCGGCAGGCGATGTAATAGGCTTCCGGCAGCAGCAGCTCGATGCCGCAGCCCGGCAGCAGGCGCGCGATGTTCGGGCCGGCCTGGGCACGCCACTGTTCCAGGGCGTGCCGGCGCTCGGCTTCGAAATTCACGTGGTGCTGCGGCTCCTGCCAGCGGAACAGCGGGGCGCCGATGGGGGCGACCACGGCCGCGATCAGGTAGCGCGTGTCGGCCAGGAACTGCGACGTGTCCGGACCCGGCGCGGCCGGCTTGACGTTGCCGCCCTTGTGCGCGGCCTGGGCCAGCTTGTGGGTCAGGGCATGGGTCTCGGCGTGGGTGCGCGGCAGCTGGTCGATCGAGTACAGCGTGGGGGCGATGGCCACCTTGGTGTCGCCGGCCAGCAGGTGGGCGGAGAAATGGGCGTTCAGCGCGGCCAGGATGTCGTTCGGGATCGTGCCCGAGGGAATCGAGAACCGCGTCCAGGCCAGGACCGGCGCGGCGACCAGCAGGGCTTGCCAGCCGACTTCGGCGCCGTCGGCGCCCTGTTCGGTCATGGTCGAGGATTCGCTGACGGCCTCGACGCCATCCATCAGCACGTCGTACACCGCGAGGTCGCCCTTGAACAGGACATTGAGGGCGGCGTCGATGCTGTCCTGGTGATTACTCTTGAGCAGCTTCTGCAACTGCGTATCGAGGTTGCGTTCCCAGGTCCGTTCTTCGACGCGGCTGGCGGCCTGCACGATGGCGTGGCTGAGGCTGACGAGACGCGGGCTTTCTGCCGATAATTTGGTGGAATCTTTGGAGGGGCGACGC